>NZ_JBMFST010000011.1:0-32548 GCF_049967395.1 Hydrogenobaculum sp.
AGCTTGGACGATAAATATATATTAAATACTTATGGAGAAACGGTGCATAGAATCTTTAAAAGATTAGGAGATATTCACAGAGATTTTCATCAGATTGCAGAAAGCTGTCTTCGTTGTGAAAATGAGTATGAATTAAAGCTGTTGATTACAGAGCTGGCATCAAAAAGTAGTGTGCTTGTGGATACAATAGCAAGTTTGGTGTCTAGCATGTCACAAAATTGAATAAAATCATATTTTGAAATAAAAATAACAATTTCTTATAACTAAAACATCTTATATGGGTTAAAATAAAATTATTAGCTTATTTGGAGGTAAAATAAATGGCAAAAATTTACTACGATGAAGATGCATCCTTGGGTATCTTAGCTATGAAAACTGTAGCTATAGTGGGTTATGGTTCTCAGGGACATGCTCATGCTCTAAACTTAAGAGATAGCGGTATAAGGGTTATAGTGGCTTTGGATGATAAAAGCCCACATAGAAAAATAGCTATGGAAGATGGTTTTAGCGTATATACTACATCTAGGGCAACTCAAGAAGCAGATGTAATTATGATATTAACACCAGATACAGTGCAACCGGCTGTTTACAAAGAATGTATAGAGCCTAATTTAACACCGGGTAAAGCTATAGCTTTTGCTCATGGTTTTAACATACATTTTGGCCAAATAGTACCCCCAAAAGATGTAGATGTGTTTATGGTGGCTCCAAAAGGTCCAGGACACTTGGTAAGATGGATGTATGAAGAGGGTAAGGGCGTACCTGCTCTTGTATCTATACACCAAGATGCTACAGGTTCTTGCAGAGATATAGCCCTAGCTTATGCTAAAGGAATCGGTGCCACAAGGGCTGGTGTTATAGAAACCACTTTTAGAGAAGAGACCGAGACAGACTTATTTGGTGAGCAAGCGGTGCTTTGTGGTGGTGCCACGGCTCTTATAAAGGCTGGATTTGAAACTCTTGTAGAAGCTGGCTATCAGCCTGAAATGGCCTATTTTGAATGTCTTCACGAGTTGAAACTAATAGTGGACCTTATATATCAACACGGCATAGCTGGAATGAGATACTCTATATCAGATACAGCAAAGTACGGTGACGTGACAAGAGGCGCTAGGATATACGAAGCGGTAAAACCTCTTATGAAGCAAATGCTAAAAGAGATTCAAGACGGTGAATTTGCTAGAGAATGGATATTGGAAAATCAAGCCAACAGACCTGTTTACAACGCACTTTTAAACAAGGACAAAGAGCATCTGGTGGAAAAAGTTGGTAAAGAGTTAAGGCAAATGATGCCTTGGTTGTCTGGTAAAGAGTTAAAATGAATCTTACCAAAAAACGTTATAAGCTTAAAAAGCTGTATGCTCCAATGGGGCATGTGTTTGTTAAGATGCACATGTCCCCAAACGTTATAACGCTTTTGTCTTTGGCCTTTGGTCTTACAAGCGCTTACTTTTTTTATATACATAAACCTCTTACTGGCGCATCTTTTCTTATAATATCTGGATTTTTAGATTTAATGGATGGCGTGGTGGCAAGGCTTGAAGATAAAGCTTCAAAGTTTGGAGCAGCTTTTGATTGGATAGCAGATAAAACTGTGGACGGTTTTATACTTGGGAGCATAGGTTTTTCTTACGGTTCTCCTTTTATAGCTATAAGTGCTATTACATTTTCTATGCTTCATACTTTTATAAAACCAGTGGTATATGCTGAGATTGGTTTTTCCGAAAGACAAAAGGGGAAAATAGATGACCCTTTAGAAGGTATAGGCTTTTTCGGTAGGCCAGAGACTCATATAAGTATAGTATTTTTTAGTATATTAGAGCGCATAAACCCTATTTTTGGACTGCACCTTGGTATAAAGCTTATAGTACTATTTACGTTTGGTTCGCTTTTAATAAGAATCTTATACCTTTTAAAGAAATACGGGAAGGATTATGAATAACCAAGATAAACCTTATGTGATAATAGTATCAGAGCTAACGTTAGATGGTAAGTTAACGCTGTATAGGGGGGCTTCTTCTAAAGAGCTTATGACTCTTATGGATGATGAGGCTTATAGATATCTTCATGAGGTCAGAGCGAAGGTTGATGCCATAATGGTGGGCTGCGAGACTATAAGGACAGACAATCCAAGTCTAACAGTAAGATATGTAAAAGGTAAAAATCCCATAAGGGTAATTCCTTGTTCTACTGCCAATATACCTTTTGATGCAAACGTTTTATCAAAGGATGCTCACACAATCATAGCTACTACCAAAAGAGCCCCAGAAGAAAAAATCAAAAAACTTACAGAAATGGGTGTAGAAGTGCTTGTGGTAGGGGATTATCTCGTAGATTTTGAGCTTTTGTTAAAAAAGCTAAAAGAAAAAGATATTAAGAGCTTGATGGTGGAAGGTGGTTCTTCTATAAATTGGGAGCTTTGTAAGTTAAAAGCCGTAAACGAGGTTCGTATTATACATCTTCCTGTAATTGTTGGTGGTGAAAATGTTCCTACGTTGGTGGGCGGAGAGGGTTTTAAGACCTTGAACAATATACTTCATCTAAGGCTTAGGGCGCATTTTAAGAGAGGATATCATCTCATCACCGAATGGGAAGTGGTATAATAAAGGTATAAATTTTGGAGGTATTTAAGATGGAAGAAAATCAAGAAGGTTATTACGCAGTGCCCTTCAGCATAGTAGGGTTGTTTCTTACAAACAAAGACGTGGAGCAAAGTATTAGGGAGGAGATAAGCCCTGAAGAGCTTGAAAAACTTCAAGAGATTGTAGCTAAAATGCTTTTTACCTCTGGAGTTAACGTAGCCCTATACCCTGGAGTAGTACCACCAGATCAAGCTGTAGAAGCTGTAAACGAGCTTGAAGACCTCATTATGGGCGAAGGAGAAGAATGACAAAAGATTCTTCTAATTTTGTTTCTATTGCCTTATGCGGCTTTTTGGGTCGCATGGGTAGTAGCATTATAGAAGTTTCTAAAAGCTATCAAGACTTAGCTGTAAAAGCAGGAATAGACAAAGAAGAACTTATCAAAGATAAAGTCTTTGCTTTAGAGCATGTATCATCTAGTTTGGAAGACGTTATCGATTATGTGGATGTCGTTATAGAGTTTACTGGCAATGTAGACACGGCTATAGAAAATGCCCTTGTGTGCAAAAAGCATGGAAAACCTATTGTAATAGGTACTACCGGGTTTGACCAGCATCAACTAGACCAGATAAGAGAATTTTCTAAGTCAGTGCCCATAGTGTTTTCTCCAAATATGAGTCTTGGGGTAAATGTACTCTTCAAACTTTTAGAAATAGCTACAAAAGCTTTACAAAATAAAGGGTACGATATAGAGATATCCGAAATTCACCATCGTTTTAAAAAAGATGCACCTTCTGGAACTGCTTTAAGGCTTTTGGAAATAGTTAAAAAAGAGATTCAGAATGTAAAAGAAACATTTGGAAGAGAAGGGTTAGCACCAAGACAGGATAACGAAGTGGGCGTTTTTGCTATAAGAGGAGGAGATGTGGTGGGTGAACATACTGTTTATATGTTTGGTATGGGGGAAAGGCTGGAGCTTACTCATAGAGCCACGGATAGAAGGATATTCGCCAAGGGCTCTTTAGAAGCTGCCAAATGGGTTTTCGGAAAACCCGCAGGCTTTTATTCGATGTTTGATGTGCTCGGCTTATGAAGCTGTATAGCCTTCTGTTGGATAGGACTTACAAGCCCTTGACACTACTTGATTATAGAAAATCTTTCTTGTTAGAGTATACGCAAAGGGCTACGGTGCTAGAATATCATCCAGAGGCTGTAATAAGGTCCACCTACAAAACCTACAAAGTACCTATAGTGCTTAAAACCAACGCCTTGTCAAAAACTTTTTATAAAAATATACCTACTCGTTACAACGTATATGTGAGGGATAACTTTACCTGTGGTTATTGCGGCAAGGTGTGCGATGATAGTGAGATTACGGTAGACCACATAGTCCCGGTGTCAAAAGGGGGTAAATGGACTTGGGATAACCTTGTCACAGCTTGTGAGTCTTGCAATGCAAAGAAATCTGACAATATCATAATGCCGGTTTACATAAAGCCCCATAAGCCTCAATATTTTACGCTTCTTTTAAAAGAACATCTTAAGAAAATCGATGAAACTACGCTAAATATTATAAAGCCTTATTGCTATCAATATTTAAAAGAGATTTCTTGAGTTTTGGTTTTATGCTATAATATTAGCTTAAAACATTTGTAAAGGAGTTATGGTATGGCGGCATGTTTTGTTTGTAATAAAAAACCTGTTTACGGTAAGAGTGTAACATTCTCAGCAGAAAGAAATTCCCGTGTATTCAAACCAAACCTACAAAGGGTTAAGATAAGAATGCCAGATGGGTCAGTAAGACGCGTTATGGTATGTACCAAGTGCCTAAAAGCCGGAAAGGTGGTAAAGGCAGTTTAATTTAAGATTTTTTAAATAGCTGTGATATAAGACATTCTTAAAAAGAAAAATAATTTTATATTTTAATATATGAAGGTATTTGTGGCAGGGGGCACCGGGTTCGTAGGTAAGTATGTAGTTGAGGAGCTATCTAAAACAAATCATGTTTATAAGCTTTTAACTCGTAAAAAAGTAGATAAACCTCATGTATTAGTGGATTTTTTTGATAAGGATAGCCTTAAAAAAGCTTTTGAAGAAGAAAAACCTGATGTTTTGATAAACCTTATAGGTATATTGGTAGAAGAACCCTCTAAAGGCATAACCTTTGAAAATATACACTATCTTTTACCAAAGACTTTGTATGAAGTGGCCAAAGACCATGGTATAAAACATATAATTCATATGAGTGCTTTAGGCGTTTCCGAAGAGGCACCTTCTATTTACCATCATACTAAGCTTTTGGCGGAAAAATTTCTCATGTCTTTAGGTGTAGATTATACCATTATAAGGCCTTCTTTGATAATAGGGCCTGAACAAAGACTTTTCAAAGATTTAGACTTTTTTGGAAAGTATTTTCATATAATGGCTCATCCTGGTATTTTGCCTTATTATTTTGCACCAATAGACGTTAGAGATGTTGCTTTTGTGTTTGTAAAAGCTATAGACGATCCAAATCTAAAGAATAAGATATTAGAGCTCTGCGGCAAAAAGGCTGTGTCTTTTGATAAGCTTTTAAAAGACAGTTTTAAGCTTTTAGGAAGACATGCTTTGATATTAAGATTGCCAAAACCATTGATGTATATAAGCGGAGCTTTGGTAGAAAAAATATTAGAACCGCCTCCTTTTAGCAAAGACCAAATTCTTATGATGTACAAAAACAACGTTTGTCAAGGACAAGACCCTTGGCCTCTCATAGGAAAAGAACCTATACCCTATGAGGAATCTTTAAAGTGGGCTATAGAAAACTACAAATCAAAAGTTTTAAAACATAGTCTGAAGAGCTAGCGTATAATCCCAATAGTTTTTTAAAGTAGTTTGTCCATTGGCGGTATCGTATATTAAATTTGAATCCGGGTTTATAAAATCAGCTCCTAAAGATATCTTTGCGGACTCATCGTTTATATAGTAAATAGCAAATATGCTAAGCCTATGTATTTTTACCTTATTTTGGTAGTTGTTGGTGTTTTCATCGGTTTCGTATCTAAAAGCCAAAGATGGTTTCCCTATGCCTATGTATTTATCGTATAGAAAAGCTGTTTGTATGTAGTATCCAGTAGCTTTGATGGGTGCTTTTACTTTGTATTTGGTAATGTTCATACCGTATGGTAAGTCTGTTGTATTTGAATATCCTATCTGAAGGTTTGGTACAAGACTTTTAAATTTTTTCTCGATCAGAAGGTCTGTGTCAAAGGATTTCGAATTTGTAGAGCCGCTTTGTATGTCAGAACCTATATCAAGGGGTGTAGGCTCTTGCAGTGCCGTCTGGTGGTATTGTGGTGTTGTCTGAAAAATCAAAGTTTGCACCAAACTCGACTATTTTGTTTAGTTTACCCATAAAGTATATACGGGCATTTTGCACTGAGAAGTTTGTGGAAGAATGGTCAGTGGTAGTGACAGCGCCGTCTTTTTGAGCAAATATTTGAAGTTTGAGGCCAGCCATAACATCTTGCTGGCCTTGCTTTATCTCAAATCCAAAAGAATAGCTTGCTAATAAAGTAGCTAAAAGTAAAGTTTTTAAGCTTTTAAAAGCCAAAACTAAATCCTAAGTCTGCGTTTACGTCCTTCACCTCTTTTATATCCGGGAACTTTTGCTTAAGGGCTCTTTCTACGCCTGCTTTAAGTGTGAGAGTGGACATACCACAACCTGAGCAAGCTCCCATAAGCCTTACAAGAATAGTCCCGTCCTCTTCTATGCTTACAAGCTCTATATCTCCGCCGTCAAATCTTAAGGCTGGCCTTATTTCGTCTAACGCTTCTTCTACTTCTTCTACCGTTGGTAAAGCCATAGGCTATACCTCCTATCAACAAAAACCTTTTAAGGCTTCATAAGCTTTTATAGCTTTCTCAAATCTTTCGTTTATCACGTCCCAGTTTAATGAGTTTAAAAATGCATCTATATAAGGTGGGCGCTTGTTCTTTTGGTCTACATAGTAAGCGTGCTCATATGTATCAAGTACTATAAGAGGAATTAGGCCTGTGAGGTTGTATACGTTGTGAGCGTCTAGGCCATTTATCATAAGTTTGCCTGAGAATATATCAAGACCCAACATAGCCCATCCTCTAAAAGCGATACCTGCTGCTTTTAGTTCAGCTACGCAATTATCCCAAGAGCCAAAATCTTCTTCCACCTTTTTCTTTAGAGCTTCTGAAGGTGCGCCTTTTGGGGTAAGATGGCCAAAGTAAAGCTCGTGCAGGACAGTGCCCATATAGTTGAAGGTTTCTTCTACTTTTAGCTCTCTATACTCTGAGTAGTTTTGGTTGGCCTTTGACCTATCTGAAAAGTTTAAATCAGCCAACTTATCTTGAATTTCGTTAAACTTGGCTACATAACCTTTGTAGTGACCTTCAAAGTGAGGCTCTATCTGTTCGTTTGATATACCGTTTAGGTTTGACGGTTTAAGATGGTTTTTTGGTTCTAACTTCATGTTTTTTACCTCCGTTTTAAGCTTTTAACAAAAATTAATTTTTTATGAGCACTAGTCAATGACTAATATTATATAAACGTTGGAATGTCTTCCTTTGTGTTTATATTTATAAAAGATTTAAGCTCTTTATCTATTTTTTTCGCTTGTTCTTCAGTTAATATGTTTAAATCAAGCATATTTAAAAGTTGTTGAAAAGACCCTTTGTTGTTTTCTATGCAATATTTTATCTTATCCTTTGTTGAAGGGCTGTAGATGGCTAAAAGCGGTTCAAAAAAACCTTTTATTTTGAATACCGTTGCTTCTTTTTTGTGAGATTTTAGCATATACTCTATCAATTCTTTTTGTATAAAAGGCATATCTGCACCAACTATCAAAAATGGTTTTTCTGTATAAGCGCATGCTGTATAAAGGCCGCTTAGTGGATTTTGAATATCTATTATATCTTTAATGGATATTGCATTTTTTATAAACGAGTATTTCTCTGGATTTTTAGAAACTATATATATATTTTTTGAAAAGCTGTACAATATTTCAAATACATGTTCTACCATAGGTTTATCGTTTAGTAAAAAAAGCGTTTTGTCTTCTTTAAACCTCTTGCTTTGGCCTCCAGCTAGTATGAAAATATTTATACTTTGGTTATTCACCAGCTATCAATCTTCTTATAGAATCTTTTGTATAAGCTTCTTCGTAATTAGGTTTTCCAAACGATGGTATATAAACGTATCCACCGGCTGGTACTACATCTTGTCTTATTTGAGGGTTCAATCTTTTTAAGAGGTAGTAGTTTACGTTGTAGGCTAAAGCTATGTTTTTAAGTTCTTGCGGGGAGTCCGGTCTATATATGTGAAGCGTATAGTTAAAGTATTGTTTCTTTATTTTTATACCAAAGTATTTTGCATTTTTTATGATGTCTAAAAGCGCTAAAAATTTTGGTACGTATTGCTGAGTTTCTGGTGGGAATGAATTTTTAAAGGCCCAAAAACTTCCTTGGGGGTCTTCTTTAAACACCGACGATACACAATAAGGACCGCAGTTGTAAGCGGCCAAAACCTTGTTCCAATCTCCAAATTGATTGTATAAATCGCTGAGATAATGAGCCGCTGCTTCTGTGGACTTTATTATGTCAAATCTTTCGTCAATTTGGTTATTTACCACAAGCCCATAATCTCTAGCCGTTTGAGGCATTAGCTGCCATATGCCGGCTGCTCCAGTACTTGATACAGCATATTGATTGTATCCGCTTTCTATGATTGGAAGGTATATAAAATCCGATGGAAGGTTGTATTTTTTAAGTATTGGCAATATTATAGGAGAGTAGTAAATGGCTTTTTCTATGCCTCTTTCTATAAAGCCTCTGTCTTGGTATACGAAATAGTTTATATATTTTTTAACATCATTAGTGTATATAAGGTTTAAAGCTTGAGGGTTGTTCCCATAAATAGGATGATAATTGATGATTGGTTTGTTGTATGTTGGTTTTTTGTAAGCGTAGTTGTTTCCATACAAAGAAGCGTTTGTAATCTCAGCGCTGCAAGAGCTAAATAGTATTCCTAAAAGCCCTATACCAAAGCCTTTTATTAAGTAGTTTTTCAAGCTTTTAGTACCCATAATACATATATCGTCATTTTAAGATAACATTAAAACTCTAAAGATTATATGATATATATCAATATTTTGCTTTTTTAACGCTTTCGTATATCCTGTGAGCTATTGCTTCGTTTGCTTTTGTAATTTTGGCTAGTTGTTCTGGGCTTTTTATGATATAAGGTGTTATAAATATAAAGAGGGTACTTTTTTTGTTTTCTCTGTTTTGGTATTTGAACAAGTTTCCAAGCACTGGTATATCTTGAAGAATTGGTATTCCGCTAATATTTTTTATTGTGTTGTTGCTTACAAGCCCTCCTAATATAACCGTTTGCCCGCTTTTGACCACCACTTCAGAGTTTAGAACCCTATCCGTGGTAATAGGTATTGGGACTGTTTGACCGGCTACGTTTGTATTTGTAAAACCTGTAATATCTTGAAGATTTAGATTTATGCCAAGCCTTATGTTGTCTTTTGATACTGTGGGTATAACATCTAGCTCTAGGCCTATATCTTTATAGTCGTATGTCAATATTGGGTATCCGTTGATGTTGTATTGTGTGCCGGTTACGTATGGGTATACTTGAGCCTCTTTTATTATCGCCTCTTCGTTATCAAGGGTTAGTACTTTTGGGTTTGATATGATCTTAAAACCGTTTCCTTGCTCTAACAAGCTTAAAAATACTGCTAAATCGGGAAATATAATTGTGCTACCGTTTACGTTTGCGCTTATGCTATTTGAGCTTGTAACACCTACCACAAAGTTTCCAGATAAAAGCCCTTGATATATGGTTTGTAGTGATGCTGGGTTAAATCCTATACCGCCGTTTTTACCCAAAGCTTGCCAGTTTACTCCGGTGGTTAGCTGTTTGGTAAGGTTTGCCTCTACTACAGAGGCTGCTATCAAAACTTGAATGCGTTTTTCGTCAAGTTTTTTTATAAGGTTTTTTAGATTTTCGTATTGGGATTTTGTAGCATAAAGTATGACGCTGTTTGTGGCCCTGTCAAAACCTATTCTTGTGCCATCGGAAAGAGATATTGAGCCTATGGGGGTGTTGGATGATACAATATTTGTTGGATTAACAGTTATATTTTGAGGTTGGGTTTGAGGGCCATTTGGTTGCATACCAGTTAGGGTTGGAGTTGGTCTTTTTATAGTAGAAGATATGGCGCTTGCACTTCCAAAAAGACTGGCAAGGGTTTTTGCCATCTCTCCCACAGAGGCGTTTTGAAGCGGTATAACATAATAATGTCTTCTAAAGTGATATGCACTTTTATTTATTTTATGTATAATTTCTTTTATAGAGGCTTGCATAGCTTTTGGAGCGTAAACCAAAACAAAACCGCTTTTTGAATGTCTTTTCTGAACAGAAGACACAACCATAGGTATACCGAACTTTTGGCTTACTGGGTTTGCCAATGGGCTTAGGGCTTTTACCACAGCGTCTGTATCCTTTGTTTTATACATTTTTAAGCTGAAAGCTAAATTTGGTATATCTATACTCTTTAAAAGTTTTTGGATTTTATCAACAGAAACCCCTATATCAGATATTATGAGGGCGTTTGAAGGCATATACACTGTGGCGTTTCCATATTGACTTAGGAAAGGTCTTACAGCGTTTAAAAGTATTTGGGCGTTTGTGTGGGCAAAGTATATGTAGGTTTCTATGGATGGGCTTGGAAATGCTTTTCTTGTTACATTGGTACTAAAAGAAGATGCCTCTTTTATAGGTAGTATTTTGTAAAAGTTTTTATATTTTACAACAGTGTATCCATCTAAAGCTAAGCTTGTTAAGAAAAGATGCCAAGCATCTTCTACGCTTACGGGTTTTTTAGAGCTAACGGTTATCTTAGGAAGATTTCCCTTTACCCCTACTACTATAGTCTTACCGGTGAGCTTTGACATGAACTGAGCTATATCATCTATACTTTGGTTTTGGAAGTTTAGTACCACCATGTTGTTGAAATATTTGTTGTTTTCCTTCCCATGGGCTATTCCAAACGCTATAAAAATCCATAAAACAAAAAATATATTCAAACAATTTATCTTTTTGAAAATATTCATTATAACCATTATACACAAGTTTTTGCTTTTAAAATATAAAATCCTTGACAAAGTTAAAAATATGCTATAATGATTAATCTATCTTTTTCTGGAGGTATTTTTATGAGTGAGCAGGATAGCAAATTCCGAAAGCGTGTGGGTGGCGCTGGTAATTTTGAGCAAGTTAGTTGCTCCATGTCTTTTGTTGCGTTGATACCAAGGGAGGTATTGAAATGGCAAAAACCCTCGGACTCCATATTATAGCTGACCTTTATGGAGTTAACCCTGATCTCATTGACAGGGAAGAAGATATCAGACACCTTCTTGAAAATTCAGTAAAAGCAGGAGAACTTACAAAAATCTCCTCTCATTTTTACCAGTTTAACCCTCACGGAGCTACGGGAGTTATCCTGTTAGCCGAATCTCATATATCCATTCATACGTGGCCAGAGCACAAGACGGCTACTGTGGATGTGTTTACCTGTGGAGACCCATCAAAGGCTTATAGAGCTATGGATTATATAATAAGCTCTTTGTCTCCTACTCATGTAGACAAAAAAGTCTTTGATAGAGGTATCATAGAAGATTCAAAAGAAAAAGATGTGCTTTGGATAATGTCGAAAGCTGGTTGTTGCTAAAATCCGTAAAAGGAATAGGCAACAAGTTACTGTATAAGGCTTTTAGACATTTTGGTAGTGCCGAAGCCATATTAAAAGCTGATAAAATGTCTTTGGAGCCGTTCTTCGGCTCCAAAGCTAAAAATATACTTTCTAAAGATTTTGATAAAGATTATGTAAATAGCGCTGTCGTTAAATTAAAACAACTAAACGTTGAAGCTATCACCTATGAAAATGAAATATATCCTATAAACATCTTAAACCTTCCAGACCCTCCCCCTGTGATATTTTTAAAAGGTGATAAATCTTTACTTTCTCAAAAATCTGTTAGCGTAGTAGGTTCAAGAAAAGCTGTTGCGAGCGCTTTAAATATGACAAAATACGTTGTATGCGAACTAAGACAAACTATAGTATCAGGAGGAGCTGACGGTATAGATTCAAAGGCCCATCAAAGCGCTTTGGAAAACTCTATTCCCACCGTGGCTGTCCTTGGTTTTGGGTTTTTATACGCAAAAAACACTCTTTTTACAAATATTTTAAATAAAAACGGTCTTTTGTTGACGGAGTTTTTGCCTTTTGAAAAACCTTCAAAATATACGTTTCCAATGAGAAATAGAATAATAGCCTCTTTGGGAGAATATCTTTTGGTTATGCAAGCATCTGCTAAAAGCGGTGCTCTTATAAGTGCTTATTGGGCTTTTAAATTAAACAAAAAAGTTTTTGCTTACGTAGGAAACCCGGTAGAAGAGTTTGAGGGCTGTGTAAATCTCATAAGAGAAAATGTAGCGAAGCTTTTTACGAGCAAGTCCCATCTTTTTAAAGATTTGGATTTATCTTTTGAAAAGCCAGAAAACCAAAAACATCCTATACTTTCTTGTCTTGATAGACCATGCACTTTTGATGAACTCTTGGCAAAGACAAACTATGACGAGGAAAAACTTACTATGGAACTTGCTATGCTTGAAATAGAGGGCTATATATCAAAAGACGGTGCTTATTTTGTGAAAAATGCATAGGTTTTTTGCTTTTAAGAAGAACGGCACAATAGAACTTTTTGATGAAGATAAAAAGCATTTTAAAGTTTTACGTATCGAAAAAAACGAACTTTTAGAGCTTGTCATAGAAGATAAGATATACGGAGCTAGGTTTACAGGGCAAGATTTTGAGCTTTTAGAAGAAAAAACAAAATTACCGGACTTAAAAATTTATGCAAACGTGTGTGTACCTATAAAGCTTCAAACTTTAGAAACCATAATAGATTATGCGGTACAAGGCGGTGTTTTTGAGATAACCCCTGTTTTTTGCAAAAGAAGTTTTCAAGACAGGTCTAAGCTTTTAGAAAAGTATCAAAGGCTACAAAAAATTTTAAAAGAAGCGATAAAGCAAAGTAGACCATCTTTTTTGCCGAAGCTAAACTATCCTATTCCTTTGCAAGATGTAAAGATAAGAGGATACGGTATTGTTTTTGATAGTTTTGAAAAGCCAAAAAACGTTTTACCAATGGATAGCCAATATACGCTTGTTTTCGGACCAGAGGGCGGCTTGTCCAAAGATGAGGTGGATTTTTTGGTAAGCGCTGGTTTTCACAAGCACACTCTTGGGGACAACATATTAAGAGAGGAGTTGGCGGTCTTTGCAGGTGTTTTTATGATAAGATGTAAGCTGTAAGCGTTGTGATAAAATGATAATAAGGAGGTTTAAATATGGATTTAACAATGATAGTTGGAGGAAAGGCTGGAGCTGGTATAAAAGAAGCTGGCAGGCTTATATGCTCTGCGCTAACAGAGCTTGGATATTATGTGTTTATGTATGTGGATTATCCATCTCTTATAAGGGGAGGACACAATTTCGTTAGCATAAGAATAGCTGATTTTCCGATAAACAGCGTCCATAAAAAAGCGGATATTATAATAGCCACAGACAAGCGCTCTGTAAAAGAACACCTCGAAGATGCAAAAGAAGATACCCTTTGGATAATAAATGAAGTTACTGACAAAGACATGATAAGCAAGGCAAAAGAGGTCATTGTAATGCCTTTTAAGGAAGTGGCACCTAGCTTTTTTAAAAGCACATCGGTATTTGGCGGTGTTTTAAAGCTTTTAAACATAGATTACAACGTGGGTCTTCCATTTGTAAGAAAACTAAAAGAACCAGACAAGAACGAAGCTATATACAAAGAAGCTTACGAAGCTGGCGTGGTAAAGTTTGACCTAAAACCAATCGGTGACAAGAAGGGTGAGTTAGTATCTGGAAACGATGCTATAGCCAATGGTGCAGTGGATGGTGGGCTTGATATATATTTTGCCTATCCTATGACTCCTTCTTCGTCAGTTTTACATACGTTGGCTGCCAAAAAAGATGAGCTTGGTATAAAGGTGATACATCCAGAGAACGAAATAGCTGTTATAAATATGGCTATAGGTGCCGCTTACGCAGGGAAAAGGTCTATGGTGGGTACATCTGGCGGTGGTTTTGCTCTTATGGTAGAAGCTCTTAGCCTTGCTGGTATGACAGAAACCCCTGTGGTAATATACGAGGCCCAAAGACCTGGTCCAAGCACTGGGCTTCCTACTTATAGCGCGCAGTCTGATTTGCTTTTTGTTATTTTTGCAGGACACGGAGACTTTGGTAAGGTTGTTGTGGGTGTGTCCGATGCGGAGGATTCTTATCTTCTTACCAAAGAAGCCTTAAACTTGGCTTGGGAATATCAAGTACCTGTTATAGTCCTAAGCGATAAAAACGCGGCTGAAAACTATTATATATCTTCTTGCAATGAAATATGTAGCAGAATAAAAGATGTAAGACCACCAAAAATGTACGAAGGAGATCCAAAGCTTTACAAGCGTTATCAAAATACAGAAGATGGTATCTCGCCTCTTTTGTTTCCAGGTACAAAGGATGCTGTGGTGAAGGCAAACTCCTATGAACACAACGAAGCTGGCATTACCATAGAAGATGCACATACTGCAAAGCTCATGCAAGATAAAAGACTTAGAAAATATCAAAAGCTAAAAAACGATATTTTAAATACAAAAAAGACTTACGAGGTTTTTGGTAACAAAGATGCCGATATATGTCTTATATCTTGGGGTTCAAATAAGCATGTACTTAAAGAAGTAGCAAACGCTTTAAATATAAAATTTGTCCACGTGATATATCTTGAGCCTTTCCCAGAAGAGGCTGTTAAAAAAGAGGTGGCTGGTAAAAAGCTTATAGCTGTAGAATGTTCTGCCACAAAACAGTTTGAAAGGCTACTTCATATGTATGGCATAAGGCCAGATACAAACATAAACAAATACGACGGAAGACCATTTTTTGAAGACGAAGTTTTAGAGCTTGTTAAAAGCTATATAAATTAAGTTTAAGTGAACAATACAAAGCTATTTGCCCTTTACGAGTTTGGAGAGTCTTTTCTTGCCAACGGTTTAGGGCTTGTGCTTTTTCCTATTTTGTTTTATCAGTTTGGTGTAAGTATATATGATTATTCTTTTATAATAGGTGTTTCAAATTTAATAGGTGTTTTGATAAATGTTTTTATATTAAGAAAACCTATATACGTAGTCAATACGCTTTTTCTTTTTTCTAGTTTGACGTTTTTGGTTGGTTTTGGGCTTTTAACAGAAAATAAATATCTGTTTGCTATATTTTTTATGCTATTTACTATCGTTCATATGCAAGCTCTTTTGTTTTATCAAATATCAATATTGGAGACCAAAGACCCGAAAATATCTTCTTCTTTTAGCAGTATTTTAGGATATTTAGGTTACTTCTTGGCGGTTTTATCGATGTTTTTTGTAAAGGATAAAAAGATGCTTATAGGATTTGGTATATTTGTTTATATAACCTGCGCTTTTTTATTTTATAGATATTCCAACAAAAAGGTTTTTCTAAAAGCTCAAAAACTAAGCATTTTTAAAGACGATATCTTTTTAAAATATACTATTTCTTTACTTTTTTTAAGTATAGCTCCTCAATTTTTCAACAACTCTATGACTATGTACCTTAAAACCTATCTTTTGTTGTCAAACAAGGAAGTTTATACGCTTATGTTTTTAGGGCTTTTATTTGCCATAGGTTCTTCTTTTGTGCTTGGTTTTATTTGGAAAAAAGAAAATACCGGTTTTTATATAACAGTATTCCTGTGGTTTATGGTATATCTACTTGCTATGTTTAGATTTTTTACACGTATAGATTATCCATTTTTTTACGGAATGCTTCTTGCCGTTGTTGGGGGAACGGCTACAGGTGTTTTTTGGACATTTTTTAAAGCTATAACCGTGCTTAAGTTCAACGACGATAACGTAGGGATTAGGATAAGTTCTATATATGGGTTTTCTTCAGGCTTAGGGCCTGTTTTGTTTTTTGCTATGTCTTTCATAAGTCCTGTGGTGGCTTTTCTTAGCATATTGGTTCTTCTTGCAATATCGTTTTTTATTTATGTTTTGTTTTTTGGCTTTTAAAATCTTGAAAACTTTATAAATATATAATTATCTCTTATTGACTTTTAAGAAAAAACTATAATATAATATTCACTATGAGGGTTAAACTATAAGATAACTTTCTAAAAAGGAGGAAACGTTATGGATCAAAGCAGGAGAAATGTGTTGAAAGGAGCCATATTAGGCTTAGGAGCAGGAATGGTAGCTTCAGCCTTGAACCCAGCGACCGCAAAGGCTGAGGAAGTGGGCGCTTTGATACCAAAGGGTGCCAGGACATTAAAAGAACTAGCAGAAAGGCTTGCAAAAGCTCCAAGAAGAAGAAATTTCAAGTCTCTACCTATGGTTTTAACAGATAAAAATCAATGGGACTGGGAAGCTTTGGACGAAGTATTCAATTATAGAGGTGGCCCAAAACAAGTATGGGACAACTACGATATACACAGCGCTTGGCTAAACGTTATGAGAAATTCTATGAACGCTCAAATATGGTCTTATAAAAATCCAGATTTTCTATGTGTAAGCGCAACTCACGGCAGCGCACACTTTGCTATATACGATGATTATGTATGGGAAACATACATTACACCTTTGACTAAAGGAAAGTTGAAAAAGAACGTATGGCTTAAAATGAAACCAGGTATGCTTGAAAAAGATAGCCCTACCAACGAATCTGGTGCTTTCTCACCAGCGGACAACAGCGTAGAAGCTCTTATAGAAAGAGGTGCTGTATTTTTGGCTTGTCATAACCAAACATGGGAAATGGCAGGGGCGCTTTTAAAAGCTGGTATAAATCCGCATAAGTTGACCCACGATGAACTCTCTGCAGATCTTACAAACCATATAATACCGCAAGCTATTGTGACCCCAGGTGTAGTAGCTACAATACCAGAGCTTCAAATGAGAGGTTTCCATTATGTAACCACGGCAGATTTTCCAAAATAAATTTTAGGAGGTTAGCAGCATGAAAAAAGCTCTACTAGCTTTAAGTGTAATGGCGTTAGGCGCCGCAGCTTTTGCAACCACAGATTTAAACCCTTATGAAATGCCACCACACACCCCACCATGGAGCAGAAAGCCAGTGGTAAGCCCAGATGTTCACAGCGAAAACAACCCGGCTATTTACAAGGGCTTTGACTTTACAATACCACCGGTGGACAACGTAGTGGACTTCCATGGTGATCTAAACGCTGCCAATAAAGATGGTTTGGTGGTGTATGTAGGTGGTAACTACTATTTTGCAGCTACAAGGCTTGTAAAGGCTTTTGAAAAAGAATATCCTCAATACAAAGGCAAGGTGTTTATCATAACGATACCTCCAGGTAAACTTTTACAAACAATAGAGCATTACCACGATACATTTACAATAGGTGATATGACATTTACCGCCAAACCAGATATATATGCTGGCGGCGCTTTTGGTGTTAAAAAATGTATAAAAGATGGTTTTTGTGAAGCTTCTACATTTACCCCATACGTTACCAACACGTTGGCTATAGAAGTTTACAAAGGCAATCCAAAGCACATACATAGCCTTCAGGACTTGGCAAGACCGGATGTAAAAGTAGTTATGCCAAATCCAGCTTTTGAAGGTATAGCAAGAAGAATAGAGGATGCTCTTGAAAAATGCGGTGGTAAGAAGTTGAAAGGCGCTATATTTGGCCCACATGGTAAGGCTATATTGACAGAAATACACCACAGACAAACTCCTCTTGCCATTATGGAACACATAGCCGATGCAGGTGTTGTATGGCACTCTGAAGTAGAAGCTCAGATGAAGCAATATCACAACCCACTACAGGCTGTGCCAATACCAGCAAAATGTAACTATGAAGCTATATACGCTGCTGCCGAAGTAAAAGGAGCTCCACATCCACAGGCAGCTAAAGATTGGTTGCATTTCTTGAGAACACCAGCAGCTCTAAAAGTATTTGAATTCTACGGCTTCAAGCCTTACGAAGGACAAAGATAATTTCTTAAATTGGCCCGCCTAACTGGGTGGGCCATATCCTTGTTAATCTATCTAATAAAAACTTCATCTATTTTTCATAATTTTGGTGATATTATTATATGTTTCTTTTCATATTGACATATTTCTAAATTTGGTTTATATTATTTACATAAAGTTTTAGGATGAAGTTAAAAAGCGAAGGTGAGTTTAGATACTCCCTCCCTCCCCCTCCCAAGATTTTTTGCACCGCGTCCTCGCGGTGCCTTTCTAATTTATGAGTTTATTAAAGATAGAAGCTTTGAGTAAATCTTTTGACAAAAGTCGTTATATTTTAAATAACATAAACCTTGAAATATTGCAAAATCAATCTTTTTGTTTGGTAGGACCTTCTGGTTCTGGTAAGTCAACCTTAGGAAAATGTATACTAAGATTTGTTAAGCCAGATTCTGGAAAAATTTATTTTAACGGAAAAGATATATACGCTATAAAAGATTATCAAAGGCATGTATCTTTTATACCTCAAGACCCGATGTCTTCTATAAATCCACGTTTTAAGGTTTTAGACGCCATATTAGAACCGCTTCGTATAATGTCTTTGGCTTTTAATGTAAAAAATATATTAGACAACGTTTTAGGGTTTGGTTTAAAAGAGGAACTTTTTTACAAGAAAATAAGAGATTTATCAGGAGGAGAGCGCCAAAGAGTAGCGATAGCAAGAGCTTTCATAACAAACCCAGAGCTAGTAATAGCCGATGAGCCTACCTCTTCTTTAGATGCTATTAATAAAAACAATATAGCCTCTTTATTCTTGAAAGTTAAAAGCGACAAGACACTTTTTCTAATTACACACGATATAAAATTTGCACAAAAGATTTGTGATAAAATTGGGGTTATGTACGATGGGAAGATAGTTGAGATAGGTGATACTGAAGATGTTTTTAAAAACCCAAAACATGCGTTTACGAAAAAACTTTTAAACAGCTACTCTTTGGACTGCAAACAGTATTCCTATGGATAGTATTTTGCTTGATGGCCTTTTAATACTATTCCTCATATTTTTATCTGGTTTTTTTGCCTCCTCCGAGGTTGTGTTTTTTGGTGCTTCTAATATAATAGAAGAAAAGGATAAAAAGTTTTATAAAAAACTAATAGACAAAATATTTAAAGACCCGCAAGCTCTTTTGGTGTCAATGCTCATCGGGAACGAGTTTGTAAATGTTTTAATATCTTCGGTTAGCTCTAGCTTTGTGATAAATGCTATAGGCAAAAGATGGGTTTTCTTATCGAGCATATTTGTTAGTATATTGATATTTTTAATTGGTGAGACTATACCTAAAAATGTTGCTCTTTTTTTGAAAGATAAGCTTTTAAAGTTTTACGCGGTTATATTTTATCCATATCTCGTGGTTACAAAGCCTTTTACTTACATTTTTGTAGTCCCTGTGAAAAAGATATTGAAACTTTTTGGTATTGAAAATATAAGTTTAGAAAAGAAGTTTTCTTTAGAGCATATAGTTTATATAATGCAAAGCCCAGCAAACGCTGCGGAATTTTCAGAAGAAGAAACCCAAATGATACAAAAAGTATCCGAGATGAGAGAAACTATAGTAAGGGAGATAATGACTCCAAGGCTAGATATATTTATGTTAGAAGCAACAAAGACCGTAAAGGAAGTTATAAACGATATATTGGAACATGAGCACAGTAGAATACCTATATACAAAGAGACAAAAGACAACGTGATTGGCTATATACACATAAAAGACCTTATGCCAGTATATCAACATAAAGATGATACTTTAGAGACCTTTTTAAGACCCATTGAATTTATACCGGAGGTTATGAGTATAAAAAATCTACTTCAAGAGATGAAAAAATCTTCAAGTCAAATAATGATGGTGGTAGATGAGCACGGTGCTATATCTGGACTCATTACAAAACATGATTTACTTGAATGGTTAGCAGGAGATTTACCTCAAGAGTGGGAAGACGAAGATGAATTTACCAAGATGTCTTCAGATGTTTATATAGTGGAAGGTTCTGCCTCAATAGAAGAAGTTGCTGCTACCGTTGGTTTTGAACTTTCTGAGAATTATGATTACGATACGCTGAGCGGTTTTATAATGGCAAACATGGGGAAAATTCCGAAAGAAGGTGATGAGTTTGAATACAAAGGTTTTAAGTTTATAGTAGATAAAATGGATGGTAAAAAGATAGAACATGTTCTCATCAAAATACCTACTGATAAAGAGCCGAATAGCTAATATTTTAGACAAACTTTACATACCGGACAACGTTTGTCTTAGTTGTAACAAGTATTTTAAACCCACATTTCAAGGCTATGTTTGTGATGAATGTATAGCATCTATAAAGCCTATGCTTTTTGAAAAGGAAAATCTTTCTTATATAGATTCCTATAGAATTTTTAGTAGCTACGATAAAGCTTTAAAAGAAATGATAATTGCCTTAAAATTTAAGAAAGCCTCTTTGTTTGCAAATATAATAGGTGATATTGTGAAAGCTGATTTTTTTGCTTTTGTAAAGTCTGCAAGTCCTGATATTGTTACATATGTACCGGTATCTTTCTTTAGATTTTGGCAAAGAGGTTATGACCAGAATGATATCTTATTAAAAGCTTTAAATGTTGATCATACATCTATTTTTAAACGCATAAAACATACCAAACCACTATCTCTTAGCATAGATAAAAATCAAAGAGAACGTATTGTTTCTGGGGCTTTTAAGATAAAAAAGGAGTTTGTATTTAATTTAGAAGATAAAAAAGTTTTAGTGTTTGATGATATATTAACTACTGGAGCTACTGCTACTCAAATAGCAAAAACTCTTAAGATGCATGCTGTAAAAGAAGTTTATTTTTATTTTATAGCATCCCATAAAAGAGCTATTGATATGGTATAATAATTTTTATCAAAGGTTGGAGGTGTAACTATGAACGACGAAGTGCTTTTAAAAGTGGAGGAAAAGATAAATCCACCCCCTCACATATTGGAAGAGGCCCATATAAAAGATTACGAATCTGTTTATGAAAAGTCTATAAAAGATCCCGAGGGTTTTTGGTCTGAAGTGGCCAAAGATATCACATGGTTTAAACCCTTCTCAAAGGTTTTAGAGTGGAACTTTCCATATGCCAAATGGTTTTTAGATGGAAAACTAAACGCTTCATACAATTGCCTTGATAGACATATAAAGGAGGGGCTTAGAAACAAAATAGCTTACATAGGAGTGAACGAAGATTTAGAAGAGCATAAAATCACTTACGGAGAACTTCTTGAGCTTGTAAATAGACTTGCAAACGCTTTAAAAAGCTTAGGCCTCAAGAAAGGGGATAGAGTATCCATATACATGCCAAACACGGTAGAAGCTGTGGCCAGCATGCTAGCTTGCGCTCGTATAGGCCTTATACATCAAGTGGTGTTTGCTGGGTTTAGCGAAGGCGCTTTAAGGACAAGGGTAGAGGATGCAGGGGCAAGCGCTATAATAACCGCCACATATACAAAAAGACGTGGCAAAAAAGTAGAACTTTTGCCTACTGCTTTAGAAGCTATAAAAGGCCTTGATTCGGTCAAACATGTAATATGTTGGGACAGAGACAACGCTGGACTACCCGCCAATGTTTTAAGTTTTTATGATCTTGTTAAAAGCCAAAAACCAGAGTGTGAACCAGAGCATATGGACTCTGAAGACCCATTGTTTATACTCTATACATCTGGGACTACGGGTAAGCCAAAGGGTGTGATACACACCACTGGTGGATACATGGTAAATGCGTATTTTACCACAAAAAACGTATTTGCCCTAAAGCCAAACGATATATACTGGTGTACTGCTGATATAGGCTGGATTACAGGACATTCTTACATAGTTTACGGTCCTTTGTCAGTGGGTGTTACAAGCGTAATATTTGAAGGAGCTCCTGATTACAAAGACCCATCTACGTGGTGGAAAATAGTAGAAAAATATAGAGTAAACAAGTTTTATACAGCACCTACGGCTGTTAGGCTTTTTATGAGATACGGTGAAAAGTGGCCAGAAGCCCATGATTTATCTTCTCTTAAAATACTTGGTTCTGTGGGCGAGCCTATAAATCCAGAAGCCTGGCATTGGTATTATGAGCATATAGGTCATAAGAATTGTGCCATAGTAGACACTTGGTGGCAAACGGAAACCGGAGCTCATATGATAACTACGTTGCCGGGCAACCCTATGAAACCAGGTAAAGCCGGTAAACCGCTTCCGGGTATTGAAGTTGCTATAGTAGATAAAAATGGCAATCCAGTACCTCCAAATACCGTAGGTTATGTGGTCATAAAAAGGCCGTGGCCCTCTATGATGAGAGATTGCTGGGGACAGCCAGAGCGCTACAAAAAATATTGGACTGAGATACCAGGTAATGTTTACAACGCCGATGACTTGGGCTCTATAGATGAAGAAGGTTATATTATGATAGTGGGTAGAGCCGACGATGTGCTCTCTGTGGCTGGTCATCGTATAGGCACTATGGAAGTAGAAAGTGCCATAGTAGACCATGAAGCTGTGGCAGAAGCGGCAGTTATAGGTAAGCCAGACCCGATAAAGGGTGAGCGTATAAAGGCTTTTGTAATACTAAAACAAGGTTATAATCCTTCTGATGAACTAAAAAAGAGTATTCAAGAGCATGTAAAACATGTACTTGGGGCTATAGCCTATCCAGAAGAGATAGAGTTTGTGGATAAACTGCCAAAAACTAGGAGCGGTAAGATTATGAGAAGGGTATTAAAGGCTAAGGAGCTTGGTCTTGACATAGGTGATGTATCTACCTTAGAGGACTAGATGAGAGCGCTTATATCAGTATACGATAAAACCGGTATTTTAGAACTGGCTAAAGAGCTTGTAAATCAAGGCTATGAGATTTTATCCAGCGGTGGTACGTATACATACCTAAAAAATGCTGGGATTGATGCTGTAGAAGTATCTGAGGTAACGGGTTTTAAAGAGATATTGGGCGGTAGGGTAAAGACGCTTCATCCTGCTATACATGGCGGTATTTTGTTTAGAGAAGACGTAGAAAAAGATTTAGAAGAAATAAAAGAAAACTCTATAGAACCTATTGATGTAGTGGTAGTAAATTTATATCCTTTTGAAAATAAGATGAAAGAGCTAAAGGATATAGATGCTCTCATAGAGTTTATAGATATAGGAGGGCCTGCTCTTGTAAGAGCCGCTGCTAAAAATCACAAAAGAGTTAGCGTACTTACAGATGTTGAAGATTATTCTTGGTTTATAGAAAAGCTCAAGATGAATGCTATATCTCAACAAGACAAAAAATATTTAGCTTTGAAAGCTTTTTGGTTAACATCTTACTATGATGCTGTTATAGCTAATTACTTTTCCAAATTGTTTGGCTTTTCGGAAAAAGATTTTAAACATCATACTATACCGATGTTTTTGAAAGATGAATTGAGATACGGTGAAAATCCACATCAACAAGCTTATCTATACGAAAATCCGTTAGAAGAGAATGGTGTTGTACGAGCTGACGTGCTTCAAGGTAAAAAGATGTCTTACAACAACTATCTTGATGTTGATTCTGTTGTAAAGCTTATATCAGAGTTTTCCAATCCTTGCTGTGCTATCGTAAAGCACAACAATCCAAGTGGCGTAGCTACAGATATCAATCTTTTGGAAGCTTACAAAAAAGCTTTTCATTGTGATGAGGAGGCGGCGTTTGGTGGTATAGTAGCTTTCAACAGAGTTTTAGATAAAGAGGTTGCTAAGGTTATTACAGAGCATTTTTACGAGATAGTTGTAGCTCCAGATTTTACCGAAGAAGCCCTTCAGGAATTTTCTAAAAAGAAAAATTTAAGGTTGGTAAGGTATAAAAACTATAATCAGAGGGTTGATGTAAGAAGTATATCTGGCGGTTTTTTAGTACAGGATATAGATGATAAGCTTTACGAATCCATAGAGGTGGTTTCGTTAAGAAGACCTACCGAGCAAGAACTAGAGGATGCTATATTTGCTTGGAAAGTGGCAAAATGGACAAAATCAAACGCAATAGTAATAGCCAAAAATAATCAAACTATAGGCATAGGTGCTGGTCAAGTCTCAAGGGTAGATTCTCTTAGAAGTGCTATAAGAAAAGCCAAAAACTTTGGACACGATTTAAAAGGTGCCGTGGTAGCCTCAGATGCTTTCTTCCCGTTTAGAGATAGCATAGATATAGCTGCCGAGGAAGGGATGTCAGGTACCATACAACCTGGAGGTTCTATAAGAGATAAGGAGGTTATAGAGGCTGTAAACGAGTATAACATGTTTATGATATTTACTCATATGAGGCATTTCAGACATTGAAGCTTTGCAAATTTAAAAATTGTTTTTATATTTTATTTATATCCAATAACGTGAGAGGTTTTGTATGAAATTACCACCGCTTAGAATAAGGCATATAGAGGTGGAGATACCTATTATACAAGGGGGTATGGGCGTAGGTATTTCTTGGGAAAAACTAGCAGGGGCTGTTGCATCCTGCGGTGCAGTTGGCGTTGTTTCGTCTGTAGGCACAGGCTATAGATTTTTAGAGCTTGTTAAAAAAGATAAGTTTGGAAGGCCAATAGGTACTGAAAACGCTCACAACAGCGAAGCTTTAAGGCTCATTATTCAAAAAGCTAAAGAAATAGCTGGTGGCAAGGGCGCCATAGGTGTAAATATATTATCTGCTATAAATGATTACGGTAGAGTGGCAAACGAAGCTGCTAAGTTTGGAGCTGATCTGATCATATCTGGGGCTGGGCTTCCATTGAAATTGCCAGAATATACAGAAGGATATGACACGGCTTTAGTGCCCATAGTATCTTCTGCTAGAGCTTTAAACCTTATAGCTAAAACATGGAAAAAACGTTACAACAGGTTGCCAGACGCTGTAGTTTTAGAAGGGCCTATGTCTGGTGGTCATCAAGGCTTTAAATATGAAGATTGTTTTAAGCCGGAGTTTCAACTTGAAAATTTGTTTGATGAGGTTTACAAAGAAGCCCAAGAATGGGGTAATATACCTCTTATAGTGGCAGGAGGTGTTTGGGATTACAACGATATAAAAACCTATATTCAAAGAGGGGCAGCTGGTGTGCAGATGGCTACCAGGTTTGCAGTAACGAAAGAAAGCGATGCTCCTCTTGTATACAAGGAGCTTCTTTTAAACGCTGAAGAAAAAGATATAATACTGTTAAAATCTCCAGTGGGATATCCTTTGAGGGTTGTAAAAACTCCTTTTGTAGAAAAGCTTTTAAACGGTCATAACGGTTGGAAAGGCTGCGTGTCTGATTGTGTGGCTCCTTGTAAGCATGGAGAAGAAGCTAAGAAAGTAGGCTTTTGTATAGCCGATAGGCTTGGAGCTGCTTGCCTTGGGAATGTGGAAGAAGGTATTTTTATAAGCGGTGCCAACGGATACAAGTTGAAAAAACAAGGTATTATATCTGTTTGTGAGCTTATAGATATGCTCACCGGTAAGATACCAGACCCTACTGTAGACAAAAAAGAGACCTTTACAGAGGTGATGTAAGTTGAGGTTTTATGGGCTTTTAAAGGATGAAGATTTTTTAAATATCATACAAAAAGTCTCTGGTGAGGCTTGGATTATAGAAGATACAAAATCAAAAACAAAGGAAGAGTTTTCGAAAGACCAAATAAAACACCGACTTTTAGAGATAGCAAACGAAATAAACTCCTGGAAGCAAACTCTTACTCTTATGCCAAGCAACACTATTTTTGTGTTTGTGGCCGATAAAGAAGAACCAAAAGCTTTTAAAATATACGACACTAGCTCTTTGGGTTGCTCTACAACGCTTCCCCCTCCGAGATGGAAAGTTTATCAAAAGGGTATAGTGCTTGAATGATTTACCTTGTGATGGTAGGACAGCAAAAGCTAAGAGAGCTTATCTACCTTTGGACGCTTTTAAACTTAAACAACATAAAATGCTTTATATCTTATATAAAAAATGAACCTTCCTATGAAAAAACTGCTTCTTTTGACGGAGCCAAGGTTTTTATAAAAGACTCCGATATAGATAGGATAAATGTTCTTGATATACAAAACAGTATTTTTTTGTTAGAAAAGCCCATAAACTTTGAAAATATAAACAACATATATAAGGATATACTTTCTTTGTTATGAACAACATAGTTCTTTTTATGATAAGCACATGGTTTGGCGTAAGTTTGTTTTTTAGCTTTGACGTGGCTCCTACTCTTTTTGATACGCTTTCCACTTTTTTGGCTGGTGATGTAGTCGCAAAAATATTTCCAATGTATTTTGGTATTGGGCTTTTTATATTTATTATGAGTTTTTTTATTTTATTTTTTAGTGAAAAACCAACCCTTAGAAAAAACTTTGCTTTTTTGGTGCTAAATATAGTTATTTTTATAGCTTTTCTTACTTTCATACTGCCGGAGGCTTCGTTTTTAAAACATGTAGATTATCATGCTTTTCTTCGTTTACACGCTTTTAGTATGATATTAAACCTTATACAAATGGTAAATAGCTTTTTTATAATACTAAGCTTGCTATGATAAGACTTGGTATACTAGGTTCTACTGGCACTATTGGAAAAAACGCACTAGATGTTGTAAGAGCGCATAAAGACAAAATTAAGCTTGTAGGCATAGGTGCATACCGGGCTTCTGAAGAGCTTTTGGAAGAGGCGAAGGAGTTTAAACCTGAGTTTGTTTTCAGTGTAGAAACCCCTTCTAAAGATTGGCTTCAGGAAGTTTCAAAGTATTCTAGATATCTTAACGAAGAAGAGGGACTTCAGGCTATAATAGAGCACTCTGATAGGATTTTAAACGCTATATCTGGGACTTCCGGCATAAAAGCCACTTACAACATACTAAAAGCAAAAAAAATGCTCCTTGCTTCCAACAAAGAGTCGATTTTATGCATGCCAAATCTTATAAAGAAGAATATAGACTTGGTGATACCGGTAGACAGTGAGCACAACGCCGCTTTTGAGCTTCTTAAAAGCCATAAACACGTTAGGAACTTATACATAACGGCTTCTGGCGGTCCTTTTAGAGAGTATACTAAAGAGCAGCTTAGAAATGTCACAAAAGAAGAGGCTTTAAAACATCCAAACTGGAAGATGGGGCCAAAAATAACCGTTGACTCCGCTACTTTGATGAACAAGGGTATTGAGCTTATAGAAGCAAGCGTTTTGTTTGATATACCGCTTGAGCATATAAAAATACTCATACATCCTCAAAGCATAGTGCATGCTGTTGTAGAGCTTGAAAACGGCTCTTTTGTAGCAAACATGTCACTCCCTGATATGAAGCTTCCCATTCAAAATGCTATTTTTTATCCTGATGTGATAGACTACACTTTCAATAGGTTAGATTTAGCATCTATTTCTTGTCTTAGTTTTGAAAAGCCTAAAAGGGATTTGTTTAGGGCTATTGATGTTTGCGAATGGGTAGCCTCTATGGGAAATCCTTACGTGTCTGTGCTTTTGGGAGCTGATGATGAAGCTGTAAAACTATTTTTAGAAGATAAAATAAGGTTTTTAGATATACCGATTTTGATAGAGAAAGTGCTTTCTTCTGTGAATTTTCATATAGAGGAAGACTTAGAGGATATACTAAAAGCTGTAGAGTTTGGTAAAAGAAAAATATTGGAATTATCAAATCATAGGGTGTGATAAAATATAATATATGATAGGCACCCCACTATCTTACAACGCTACAAAAATATTGCTTCTTGGCTCAGGTGAGCTTGGTAAAGAGTTTGCTATTGAGGCTTTAAGACTCGGTATTGAGGTCGCGGCTGTAGACTCTTATCAGCATGCTCCAGCCCAACAAGTAGCCCAAAGATACTACGTTATAGATATGAAGAATAAAGAGCTTCTAAAGAGCATAGCTTACAGGGAAGCCCCAGATTTTATAGTCCCCGAGATAGAAGCTATAAACACAGATGCCCTTATAGAGTTAGAACAAGAAGGTTTTAATATAGTCCCTTGTGCCAAAGCTGTAAAATACACGATGAACCGTATAGCTATAAGGCGTTTTGCCGCTGAAGAGCTTGGTTTACCTACTTCTAAGTATAAATTTGTAAATACGTTTGAAGAGTTAAAACAAGCTGCCAACGAACTTGGTTATCCTGTGGTGGTAAAACCGGTAATGAGCTCTTCGGGAAAAGGTCAGTCTATAGTTTATAAAGAACAGGATTTGGAAAAAGCTTTTTATATAGCAAAAGAAAAAGCAAGAGGTGATTCAAAAGAGCTAATAGTAGAAGAGTTTATAGATTTTGATTACGAGATTACAATGCTTACTGTAAGGACAAGGAATCAAGGTATTTTGTTTTGTCCTCCCATAGGCCATATACAGGTAGAAGGAGACTATTACGAAAGCTGGCAACCTCATCCTATGGATGAAAAGCTTTTACAAAAAGCCCAAGACATTGCAAAAACTGTTGTAGAAGGACTAGGTGGATATGGTATATTTGGATGTGAGCTTTTTGTAAGAAAAGATGAAGTCATATTTAACGAGATATCTCCAAGACCTCACGATACTGGTATGGTGACGATGATCTCTCAAAACATGTCTGAATTCGAAATACATCTTAGGGCTATACTGGGCCTTCCCATACATATTGAGCTTTTAGGAGCCGGAGCGTCTTATTGCTTTCATGCAAAAACGGACGGTGTTATTCCAACTTACGATAACCTTGAGGAGGCTCTTTCTATACCAAACACAAAACTAAGAATATTTGGCAAACCCATCACAAGACCAAAAAGACGCATGGGGGTGGCTTTGGCTTTGGCAAACGACATAGAAACAGCTCGTCAAAACGCTAAAAAAGTGGCAAGCTCTGTAAAGATGATAGAAGAGAATATATAACTTATGTCTTATTTAGAAAACTATGATAAAAACATACCATCTTCAGATTATATCTTTAAAACTCTGATGAAGAAAAAAGAAAACATTCAAGCTCTTATAGAGGTAAAATATCCAGTACTTAGTAAGCATTTAGATTTTGAAACTATAACGTTTATAGATACAGAGAGTTACAATACCGATCAAGAACTAAAAACTCACTACGATATGGCTTGCGAGATAAAGTTGAAAAATACTAATAAGAAGATAGAGTTGTACTTCATATTTGAGCACAAGTCTTATCAAGACAAATACATATCAGCTCAACTCTTATCCTATATATCTTCTAAATTCAACGAATCGAAAAGGCAAGGGAAGGAAATTCCTAAAATAGTACCCATAGCGGTATATGTAGGGGAAAAAGAATGGAATATCCCAACTTCTATTGTCTATGATGAAGTTATAGATGAGGATTTGAAGAAATATATATTTGACTTTGAATATTTATTAATTACACCAAAAGATTTCAAAGATATAGAAAAAGAGGTTTTAATAAGAAGTTTAGAATTGTATGCTTATATAAAACTCGTAGAATTTATAGCTAATATGGAATCTTTTGATATTGCTATAAAAGAGATATATACCCATATATCAGATAAAGGTACGCTAAAGCTTTTTCTTATAGAACTCTATAAAACAAACAGAGTTGACTTTAAACAGCTAAATGATAAATTATTAGAGTTATCTCAAGGAGGTATAAGTATGAAAAACTTAATTGAAGATGCTATGGAGTATGCAAAAAAAGAGGGTATAAAAGAAGGTGAGATAAAAGCCATTAGAGAAATTATACTTGGTATGGTAAGAAACTACTTTCAGCAAGAGGATATATTAGACATAGAATCTAAGCTAAATAATATAAACGACTATGATAAGCTAAAAGATCTTACATTTAAGATACTTGCTTTTAAATCAATAGAAGAACTAAGGAGTTATTTAAATAGTATCTGATGGAAAACATAAGAAACTTCTCAATAATAGCCCACGTAGATCACGGTAAATCAACATTGGCAGATAGGCTTATAGAGTTTTGCGGGGCTATTACGGATAGAGAAAAAAAAGATCAAATGCTTGATACTCTTGATATAGAAAGAGAAAGGGGTATTACTATAAAACTTCAAGCGGTAAAAATAAATTATCATAGCAAAATCCAAAATAAAGATTTTACGCTACATCTTATAGATACGCCGGGACACGTAGATTTTTCTTATGAGGTGTCTAGATCTTTAGCGGCTTGCGAAGGGGCATTGCTTTTGATAGATGCTTCCCAAGGTATAGAAGCACAAACGGTGGCAAACTTCTGGAAAGCCGTTGAGCAAAATCTCGTTATAATACCTGTAATAAACAAAATAGACTTACCAGCGGCAGACCCAGATCGCATAAAACTTCAAATAAGAGACATATTGGGGTTAGACCCAGATGAGGCTATACTTGCTTCTGCAAAAGAAGGTATAGGTATAGAAGAGATTTTAGAGGCTATAACCAAAAGAATACCACCGCCAAAAGGAGACGAAAACGCACCTTTAAAAGCCCTCATATTTGACTCTTACTACGACCCGTATAGAGGTGCCGTAGCTTTTGTTAGGATATTTGATGGGTCTTTGAAAGTAGGAGATAGGATAAAGCTATTTTCAACGGGCAAAGAGTTTGAAGTTACTGAAGTGGGTGCTCAAACCCCCAAAATGACAAAGCTTCCTATATTAAAAGCCGGAGACGTTGGGTATATAGCAGCTTCTATAAAGGATGTGAGAGATATAAGAGTTGGTGATACCATCACGTTAAAGTCAAATCCTACTAAAGAAGCGATACCTGGTTTTAAAACCGCTAAACCTATGGTGTTTGCAGGGCTTTATCCCACCGAAGATTCAAACTTTGAAGAGTTAAGGGATGCCTTAGAAAAATACTCTATAAACGATGCAGCTATCACCTACGAGCCAGAGACATCGCCTGCTATAGGTATGGGGTTTAGATGCGGGTTTTTAGGGCTTTTACACATGGAAATAGTTCAAGAAAGACTCTCAAGAGAATACAATATAGATGTCATCACAACAGCACCAAGCGTTGTATATAGACTAAAGCTCAAAAACAAACCAGATATTTTAGAGGTTAAAAGCTCCAACGACGTACCAGACAACTTTGGTCTTATAGAATACATAGAAGAACCGTATGTACTTGCCACTATCATCACCCCCAAAGACTATGTAGGAAATATAATAAACATATGCCAAGATAAAAGAGGTATTCAGGTAAAGTTTTCTTATCTTGACCAAAATACAGCGTTGCTTGAGTATGAGATGCCACTTCAAGAGATAATAGTGGATTTTCACGACAAAATAAAATCTGCCTCTAAAGGCTATGCGTCTTTTGACTATGAATTTTTAGGATACAAAGAATCGGACTTGGTAAAGCTAACTATTATGATTAACAAAGAGCCCGTAGATGCTCTTTCATTCTTGGTGCATAGGGATAAGGCTTATAGAAAAGCAAGGGCTTTGGTGGAACAACTAAAAGAGACCATACCAAGACAGCTTTTTGAGATAAACGTCCAAGCGGCTATAGGTAGTAAGATTATAGCCTCAGAAAGAATACCGCCCATGAGGGCAAACGTCACCGCAAAGTGTTACGGCGGTGATATATCAAGGAAAAGAAAACTCCTAGAAAAGCAAAAAGAAGGTAAGAAACGCATGAAACAATTTGGAAAAGTATCTTTACCTCAAGAAGCGTTTTTAAGCGTTTTAAAAGCTCAATGATAAAAACAACCGATATATCAAAATGGAACGACTGGCGCTGGCAGCTTCAAAATCGCATAACCACTTTAGAAGAACTATCAAAATATATAGAACTAACTGAAGAAGAGATAGCGTTTTTTGAAAAAGTATCAGACGAATACCCATTTGCCGTAACTCCTTATTATCTATCGCTTGTAAAAGACAAAAAAGACAAAAAAGACCCTATAAGACTTCAAATAGTCCCAAGCCCTCTTGAAATAGATGAAAAAGCCCAAAAAAACTCTCATCCAAACGCTTTAAACGAAGAAACTTTTATAAAAGGCCTTACTCATAGATACGAAGATAGAGTGCTTATAAGCGTTACCTCTTACTGCGGTGTATATTGCAGACACTGTATGAGAAAACGTATTTTCAAAGAGGGTACTCATGCCACTCCGAAAGAGCTTTTAGACGTTTATTTTGATTATATTAAAAGCCAAAAAACCGTAAAAGATGTGCTGATATCAGGAGGAGACCCTCTTACTTTGGACAACGAAAAACTAAGATATATATTAGATAACCTATCTTCTATAGAACATCTTGAAGTAATAAGAATAGGTTCAAGGGTACCAGTCACCCTTCCTCAGCGCCTTTACGATGAGGAACTTCTTGATATACTATCAAAATACGACAAACTTTGGATAAACACCCATTTTAACCACCCAAACGAAATAACAGAAGAGACCAAGATAGCTATAAGAAACCTCTTAAGGGCTGGAGTACCCGTTAACAACCAGGCTGTGCTTTTAAAAGATGTAAACGATGATAAAGAGGTTATGCTTGAACTGATGAGAAAGCTATTAAGCATAAAAGTAAAACCCCAATACCTCTTCCACTGCGATCCTATCACTGGCACAGTTCACTTTAGGACGTCCATAGAAAAGGGTTTAGAAATTATGGATTACATGAGAGGAAGGCTTAGTGGATTTGGTATACCTACATACGCAATAGACCTTCCCGGCGGTAAAGGTAAAGTCCCTATGGTACCAAACTATTTTAAAAAGCTTGAAGATGGTTCTTACGAGTTTATAGCTTTTGATAAGACAAAAGTTGTTATCACCGAATAGTCGTTTAAAAGTTATAGTATATTTATTAAAGGTGAAACAAGATTATTTTATAAGAAACTTTGACTGCACAAGTTAATCTATAAGCTATATCGTCC
>NZ_JBMFST010000012.1:0-31791 GCF_049967395.1 Hydrogenobaculum sp.
GTTATTGGAGATAAGGGATATAAAGGATGTGAAAATGTCTATGTTTGCAAGACAAAAGAAGATAAAGCCCAAAGACAGATTATAGAAAGTGTATTTTCAAGGCTTAAACAATTTAACGCTTTAAGTAGATGAGATCGTGGCAGACTTGTAGAAAAGGAATCACTCTTCTTACTTACTTGTATGCTTATGCAATAGGCTATAGCTTTTTCAGATCTATTGAGGTAGAGTTATGTGGTTAATTTCTCACTCGAGGTATATAAAAATTATACAGTATATTTATATGCGGATGGTGGGATTTGAACCCACACGGCTTTTCACCATAGGATCCTGAGTCCTACGCGTCTGCCAATTCCGCCACATCCGCTTTTTCTAAATAATATAACATATCAGCCAAGCTCTTCCAACAGCTTTGCATATTTTGATAGCATATTTTCAACGCTGTACTCTTTTGATGTTTCTATAGCGTTTTTAATTATGCTTTCTTTGGTTTGATAGTCTAGATTAAGTACCTTTTCCATGGCTTTTGACATAGCGTCTATATCTTTTGGTTTTATCAAAAATCCGTTTACGCTGTCTTTCATATAATCTGTTATGCCACCTACATCGGTGCTTATACAAACTAGTCCACTTGCCATAGCCTGCAAAAGCGCACCTGCTATACCTTCTAACCTAGAACCAAGCACGAAAGCATCCGAAGCTCTCAAAATATATTCTACATCCTCTTTGTAGCCAAGTCCTAAGAAATTTTTTATGCCCAAAGATTTTGCCTCTTTTACAGCATCTTTGTCTGTCAAAAGCCCTACAAACAAAAGCATAGTGTTGTCTTTTTCCATTTTTTTATAGGCTTTTAGGATATCGATATGGCCTTTTACCTCTGGGTTGTAGTTGGCAACGTTTACAAATATAAATTTGTCTAAGGGAAGGTTGTATTTTTTCCTAAGGGTTATTTTCTCCTCTTGTGTTGCTTTTCTGAATCTTGATAAATCAATACCGCTTTGAATAAGCCGAAGCTTATCTTTTAAAAAATTCTCTTCTAAAAGTTCTTGGTAAACCTTTTTAGATACTACCACTATCCTATCGGCGACAGAGTATTTAAAGTACTTTGAAAAAAAATTTGATTTTCTGCCAGACCTTTTAAAAGCTACTATTTTAGGCTTTTTAGATAAAAAAGGATATACAACTCTAACATAGTCAAGGGCTTTTGGGGAGTTTGCAAATATTACATCAAAATCATTTTTTGAAATTATATCGTAAAGCCTCTTATAGGTAAAAAAACTCATCCTTTTAAAAGGAGTTTCTTTTTCAAACTCGTAATAGGGCACTTTATCTTTAATTTTTTCTTTAAAAGCAAGAAAATCGTATGAAAGTGCAAAAGAGATGTCAAAGCCAAGACCTTTAAGACCAACGGCTGTTATATAAGCTTGCTCTTTTGTACCGCCCCAGCCTACCGCATCTAAGACGCTTAGAATTTTCATTGCAAATAGTTTTTTTCTCTTAGAAAAACTACCACCAAAACACCAACTAAATATATAGAAGATGCTATAGCCCCGGCTCTTGCCACAGAACCAAACAAGTATGTGATATAACCAGTTATAAAAGGTCCAATCGCCGCCAAAGTCCTTCCCACGTTGAAACAAAAACCAGCTCCAGTGGCTCTTATAAAAGATGGGTAAGCCTGAGGAAAGTATATAGAAAACCCGCTAAAAACACCGTTATTGAAAAATCCAAGCAACGCAAGGGATATTAAGAGTTTATCAAAGCTTTTAGCGTATAAAAACGTTACAAGCCCCATCAGAAAACTACCACCAAAAAAGAGAATAAACGTATTTCTTATACCGATATTTTTTGTTATAACACCAAAAGATATATAACCAAGCAAAGCACCAACGTTTAAAGCTATTGAACCAAGCCCTACGTAGTAGGCTATGTCTTTTTTGTGTAAAATATAGGATATAAGAGCTGGAGTCCAGTTTGTGACGCCCCAAAGTCCAAACACCGCTACAAAGGCGAGCAAAGACCCAACGATGGTTTGATTTACATATTCTTTTGTGAAAAGAAGTTTTAGGCTTTTAATATAAGAAAACATATTTTTGTTTGAAAGCCATTCCTCTGATTCTTTTACAAAAAGCCTAAAAACAAAGGCAAGAAAAGCCGGTACAACACCTATTAAAAACATTATACGCCAAGAGTGATATCTACCTATTGTAAAATATATCAAAGAAGCCAGCAAGAACCCCACAGCCCATGCACTTTGAAGAAGGCTTGAAGCAAACACCCTGTTTTTCTTTTTAAATATCTCTGCCACCAGCGTAGCACCGCCAGCCCATTCACCACCTATACCTATGGCCGTTATAAATCTAAAGAGCCCTAGTTCCCATACGTTTTGAGCCAAGGATGAAAGACCGGTAAATATTGAATACAAAGCTATCGTTATAGCAAGAGTTCTTACCCTGCCTATCTTATCCGCCACATACCCGAAGCTAATTCCACCTATAGCCCAACCTATAAGGAATAAAGAAAATATAAGCCCTCCGTAAAAGCCCACATACGATTCTGTATTTAAAATACCTTGATTTTTAAGAAGTTCTTTTAAAGCGCTCACCATCACCAATGCATAGATGGTAGCGTCCATACTGTCAAACACCCATCCCAAAAAAGCCCCTATAAAACCAAAAAGTTCTTCTTTTTTCATATTTCGTACATCGTATCAAAAAGCTCTTTTGCCATCGCCTCATCTATAGTTTTTAGCTTTTTATAACATTCTCTTGCTTTATCTATATCGTTTATTTTAACATAGGCAACCCCTAGCTTAAAGATGAGGTCTTTGTCCTCTGGTTTTTGGGATAACTCTTTCTCCAAATCCTCTATATAACGCTTTACCATTATATCGCCCATCTTGCTAAACATGCCTTTTTTCATCATACCAATAAAGATAAAAAAATATTTGCCGTTGACAACCGATACAAATAAACAAAAGTTTATGATAAAATAGAATTAAATTTATTTTAAGGAGGTTTTATGAAAAAACTTGTGCTTGCTGTAGGGCTTTTGAGCGGTGTTGCTTTAGCAAAACCAGATATTGTTATAAAAGACCCATGGGTTAGGCTTATGCCACCTACTTCAAAAGTAAGCGCCGCTTATATGAAAATAGAAAATAAAGGCAATTCAGAAGACATGCTCTTGTGGGCTAAATCGTCGATATCTAAGATTACCCAGCTTCATAAAACCATAAACAGCAACGGTATCATGAAAATGGTAAGAGTAAAAAAATTTACAATAAAACCAAAACAAACGCTTATATTAAAACCGGGTGGTTATCATATAATGCTTATAGGTTTAAAACATCCTCTTAAAAAAGGTGAAAAAGTGACTCTTTGGCTAAAGTTCAAATACAGCGGCATCAAAAAGGTAGTAGCCCCAGTAGAAGATAAATAATCAAAGCTTTACGTCTTTTATCCAGTCCCAGTTTTTCAAAGTCCATTCTACGGTGTTTTTAATGCCCTCTTCCAAAGACACCGTAGGATGCCAATCTAAAAGCTTGTTGGCTTTTGTGATATCAGCCCACGTAGCCATCATGTCGGCTTTATGAAATTCTTTATAATTTATCTTCGCTTTTTTACCCAAATACTTCTCAATAAGTTCTATGGCGTACATTAGTTTATCTGGTTTGTTGTTGCCAAGGTTTATAATCTCGTAGCCAAGGGGTTTTAGGGCTTTTACAGTACCCTTAGCTATATCGTCTATATATGTGAAATCTCTTGATTGAGAACCATCACCAAAAAGCTCTATAGGTTCTTCTTCGTATATCCATTTTATAAACCTAAATATAGACATATCAGGTCTTCCGGCAGGCCCATAAACGGTAAAATACCTCAATATAGATACATCTATGCCGTATAGATAGTGATAGCTGTAAAGCATGGCTTCCGCACCTTTTTTAGAGGCAGCGTAAGGAGATATAGGGGTATTTACTGGAAGTTCTTCTACAAAAGGCATCTTTTGACCAGCGTACAAAGAAGATGTAGAAGCTTGCACAAACTTCTTTACACCAAAGTCTTTTGCCAATTCTAAAAGGTTTAAAACACCAAGCGTATTGGTGGAAAGGTATACAAATGGATTCTCCAAAGAATATCTCACGCCAGCCCTTGCTGCTTCGTTTATTATGGCGTCTATGTGGTTGTCTTGAAATATCACCTCTAAGGCTTGCTTGTTTTCTATATCTATGGGGTAAAATTTAAAATTTTCATGGCTTTTAAGAGTATCAAGCCTCCAAAGCTTTACCTTCACATCGTAATAATCGTTTAGGTTATCAACCCCTACAACGTTGTAGCCTTCTTCCAAAAGAAGCGTAGACACCTTCCAACCTATAAAACCAGCAGACCCTGTAACAAGTATGGTTTTCATAAGAGTATTCTATCATAAATCTTTTAAGAATATATCTCCCAATATTTCACCGCTCACTATAATATTATCAGCTATGTTTCTTCTTCTAAAGGTTTTTGCATTCTCTATTTTTAAAAGCTGAAGATTTATTTTTATATCTTTGTTTAGTCCTCTTGCTACTACAGCAGTTAGTATAGACCTAGCGTCTATAGACTCAGCATCAAGATCGTGAAAAAGTTCTGGAAATATGTTTATCTGCTTGGCTAGTTCTATCTTTACATCCTTTAGCACTTGCTCTTTTACAAAATCTCCCTTTTTATATATAAATCCGCCTTCTAAGTTTAAATCTTGATTGCTTATGACTACCACAATAGGTTTGTCTTTTTTGTGTTTTAACTTTTCTATCATGTAAGAGCTTGTCTCTGTCCATCCAGCTATTATTACATGGTCTCTTAAATCCGCCATGATTATACCTCCTGTTTTTAACAAGTTTATATATCTTATAAGCCCAGAGCTCACAAAAGGCGGTAATAATGGAAAAAGAAAACCAACCAATGAGCGCTATAAGGATTGCAATAATTCTTCCTACGGTGGTAATAGGCGTTATATCTCCGTATCCTACCGTAGTAGCAGTTATCATAGCAAGGTAAAAAGCATCAAAAAGATTGTGTATATGAGGGTTGTGGGCATTTTTTTCTACAGAAAACAAAATTATAATTAAAGATGTAAGGCTTATAAAAATAAATACCAAAATGCCAAGTATCTCGTTTATAACGTCTGTAATGTGTGTAAACAAAGTTTTATACAAATCTTTATACTGTATTGAGATTTTAAAAAATCTAGCCGTTAGGACCACAATCCTAACCAATCTTAAAGGATGAAATACTGGAAATATCGATATGAAATCTATTATAGACGATGGTTTTGACATCCATAAAAGCTTTGGTTTTAAAGCTTTTAAAAAAGCGATAAAAATACCCTCATCCTTATGTTTAGTAAAGTCTTTTGTGAAATTGCTGGAAATCCAAAGCTTCGACACATATTCAAAAGCTATCATAATAGAAGCCGTATAATCTAAGATTATAGCAATAGCATAAAGATCTTTGTGTAAAGAGTGAAATTCTTCTAATACACCAAACAATATTGACAAAGACACTATAAATATGCTTATAGGTTGGTAAGTTTTATAGGCAGTAGAAGATGGGACTTCAAACATTCTGAAAATAAAACGCTTTATCGTTTTTAATCTCATAGAGGTTTTAGAAATTCTTTTACAATAGTCCTATCTTTATCCTTAAACCTCACATTTGCCACACCGTTTGATATGTTCAAAACTTTACCCTCCCCAAAAACCTCATGAAATACAATATCTCCAACTTTTACATCTATTTTTTTTGATGCTTTGTTTTTAGAGCTTTTATAAGATATAGGCTCATATTGTATTACGGTTTTTGCTTTTTGATCTTTTAACGTTTCTGGAGGCAAAAGCGATGTATCCAACAAAGTTTTGTCCATGATGTTTATAAAATCGCTAATTTTTCCAGTGGCAGTGTAGCTTAGAAACAAATACCTTTTTGCCCTTGTTATACCAACGTATAAGAGCCTTCTTTCCTCTTCCATATCAAGCACATCGTCAAAAGCTGAAGAATGAGGAAGTATGCCATTTTCAAGCCTAGGCATAAAAACAGCTTCAAACTCCAATCCCTTTGCCTTGTGAATGGTCATAATTTTAACCGCCTTTGAATTATCTTTTTCATCTTCTTCCATTAAAGAAAGTTCTTGCAAAAGCTCCTTCAATCTTTCTTTTTGGTTTTCTTGATATTTTTGAGCTTCTATTTCAAAAAATCTTAAAAGCTCCTTTACATTATCTATGCGCTCTTGACAATCCTCTTTGTACTCTTGCTCCAAATATTCAAAATATTTTATATCCTTTATAAGCTTTTCCACATAAAAAGAGATATTTCCGTTGTTGGCTTGTCCCTTTTCCAAGTTATGAATCAATCTTTCCATAGCGTTTATAAAGCTGTTTTCTTCAAAAAGTTTATTACCTAAAACGTACTTCGTAGCTTGTATTAGATCTATAGATTTTTGCTTAGAGAGGTTTACAATTTTCTCTATGGTTTTTTCTCCTATGCCTCTTTTGGGGTTTGTTATAGCTCTTTGGAAAGATACGCTATCTTTTGGATTTATCGCAAGATGCAAGTATGCTAAGATATCTTTTATCTCTTTTCTTTGGAAAAACCTCAAAGCACCTACTATCTTATGGGGTATCTTTGCTTTTACAAGAGCTTGTTCTAGAAAGTTTGTTATATAGCTTACCCTCACAAGTATAGCTATCTCTTCTAAAGGTACACTTTTGCTTAGCTCTTCTATCTTCTTGGCTATCCACTCTGCCTCTTTTTCTTCGTTTGGATGGAAGGTGATAACAGGCTTCGGAGAAGTTTTACTTTCTTTCTTATGGCTTTTTAAAATAGGTACAAGTTCTTTCCATTTTGCCTTTGAATTTTTCAAAACATCGTTTGCTAAAAGAAGTATCTCGTTGGAAGACCTATAGTTTATATTTAACTTTATTACTTCTGGGTTGTAATCTTCTATAAAGCTTATTATGTTGTCTGGGTGAGCCATCCGCCATTCGTAAATGCATTGGTTTGGATCTCCTATCACGCATATGTTGTCTTTTTTTGATATATGTTTTATTATATCGTACTGAGTAGTGTTGGTATCTTGGAACTCATCCACTATGATATAATCAAAAAAATTCTGATAGTAGTTTCTAAAAGCCTCATCTTTTTGAAGCATATCCTTAAAAGCTCCCATAAGATATGAAAATGTAACGGCGTTTGTCTCTACCATAGCGTTTAAGAATATATCCTTAAGCTCTAAGACTTTCCTATCAAACTTGTTGTCTTCGTCCAAAAATCTTATACCCTCTATAGCCTGATTTACAGCTATAAATAATTTCTTAGCTTCTTCTTTTTTTACGTCTTGATCTTTTATTATACTCTTGAAAAGCCTTGTCGAATCTTCTTCATCAAGCACCCTAAAATCGTTTGAAAGTCCAAATATTGCATGATGTTTTCTTATAATTCTTGAAGCCACAGAATGAAACGTACCAATCCATTCTATGTTTATATTTTTACCCAATAAGTTAGCGTATTTTTGTATCCTTTCTTTTATCTCGTTGGCAGCTTTGTTGGTAAAGGTTATCATCAAAAGTCTTCTTGCTCTTACTAGAGATTCCTCATGAAAGATAAGGTAAAGAGCTTTATGTATTATGGTCTTTGTCTTGCCAGAACCAGCTCCAGCCACCACCAAAATAGGTTTTCCATTTGATAAAACCACCCTTTTCTGCTCTTCGTTTAGCCCTTCTAAAAGTTCTTCCAAAAGTTTTTCATTCATCAAAAAACCCTTGTGGGTGGTCTTGTATATATAGGTTCTACAAAAAATAAATCGCTTGGGTTTTCTTTTTTAAAAGCCTCATAACCAAGATATGAAAACATATGTTCATATTCTTCTACATCTTTCGATGGAGCATCTGGAAGCTCTTTATACTCCGCTATATCAGATACCCTTTTACCACTTTCATAATAAGCACCAACGTAGGCATTTGAAACTTTTCTGTAAAGAAACAAACTATCATGTGAAAACATCGTTCTTGCCACGGCATCTATGTTGATAAAAGTGTATATCGGTTTTTCAAGAGCTATACACATAGCTTTTATAAAGTTTATACCTATCCTAAGCGGTGTAGCATAGCCTATACCTATACACACAAAAAAAGCATCTATTTCTTTTGGTTTTATATCAAAAGTATTAAACAAAAATGGTAATAAGTTTAACGTTTTTTCATTGGTTTTTTTATAAAAACTTAATACTGGTTTTGAGGCTTTTAACAAACAAAAAGATACATTGCTACTAGAAGTATCCAAACTCAAAATTAGCATACATTTGATATATGTTCATAGTGAGGATAATGTTGTTCCCAAGCGTATGATACATCAAGTAAAGTTTGCTCGTCAAAAGCTCTACCTATCAGCTGCACACCTATGGGTAATCCATCTTTTGTAAAACCAGAAGGAATAGATATCGCTGGAAGCTCAGCTAAATTTACAGAAACCGTAAAGATATCGGAAAGATACATCGATATAGGGTCATTTAACTTTTCACCAAACTTAAAAGGCGGTGTTGGAGAGGTGGGGCTTATTATAACATCCACGTCTTTTAGGGCTTCTAAAAATTCTCTTTTTATGAGGTTTTTAACCGCCAAGGCTTTACCATAGTAAGCCTCATAGTACCCAGAAGACAACACGTAAGTCCCGAGCATAATACGGCGCTTTACCTCTGGGCCAAACCCTTCATCTCTTGTTTTTGCATAAAGCTCAAATATATCTTTAAAATCTTTAGTCCTATAACCATACCTTACACCGTCAAAACGAGCCAAGTTTGAAGATGCTTCTGCTGGTGCTATTATGTAGTAAACAGGGATAGCATACTCTATATGCGGCAAAGAAACCTCTTTTATGGTTGCTTTGTTGTCTTCTAAAAACTTTACAAAGTTTTTAAAAGATTCTTCTACTTCAGCGTCTATCTTGTAAGCCATAAACTCTTTTGGTATGCCTACTTTTATCTCTGTCCTTGGTTTTAGGTTTTTAGAAAAAGAAGGAACTTCTATATTGGCACTTGTGCTATCTTTCGGATCATAACCAGATATCACTTCCAAAAGAAGAGCTACATCTTTTGTATACCTACCAAAAGGCCCTATTTGGTCCAAAGAAGAAGCAAAAGCCACAAGACCGTACCTTGATACTCTGCCGTAAGTAGGTTTTAAACCTATAACACCGCAAAAAGAAGCTGGCTGTCTTATAGAACCGCCAGTATCAGAACCAAGAGACAAAGGCACCATGTTGGCACCTACAGAAGAAGCAGACCCACCAGAGGAACCTCCCGGCACATACTCTATATTCCAAGGGTTTTTGGTTTGGAAAAAGGCTGAATACTCTGTAGAAGAACCCATTGCAAATTCATCCATATTGGTCTTACCTACTATGATGGCTCCCTCTTGTTTTAACTTTTTAATTACCGTAGCATCGTAAACAGATATATAGTTTTGAAGCATCTTTGAGGAGCAAGTAGTAGGAAATCCGTCAACGTTTATATTATCTTTTACGGCTATAGGTATACCAAACAGTTTACCTTTCGGCGCTTGATTATCTAAAGCTTTTGCCGTTTCATAGGCGTTGTCGTATAGGTCTGTTACAAAGGCTTTTATCGTTGGTTCAAAAGTTTCTTTTCTTTTTTTAAAACTTTCCAATATCTCAGAGGGCTTTATTTTTTCTTCTAAAAGCCAAGAAACACTATGTTTGTAAAGCATATCAGTCTTCCCCTATATCATCTCTTTCTATAGTTATATCTTCTACAGGTGGTTCGTAGGTGTTGTTGGTCATGGATGTGCCCATAGTCTCTTCGTATTCTTCGGCACCTTTGGCGGTAAACCTTGTCCAAGGTATAGCTTTCAGCCTTTCATAAGGTATTGGCTCTCCAGTCCATTCGCATATACCGTAAGTCCCGTTTTCAATACGCTTTAGAGCTTCCTCTATTTCTTTTAATACTTCCATATCTCTTTGAGATAAGGACTCTAAAAGCTCTTCCGTATAATTTATTTGGCCCAAATCCTCCAAATCTTGAGGTTCTTTAGCCTCTTCGGATACACGCTTTTGGACTTCTAAATTTTCGTTGTATCTGGCCACTATCTTAGCCTTTTCTTCTAAAAGCCTCTTCTTCAACTCTTCCAATTGCTTCTTAGTAAGATGTTTCATGTAACCCCCTTTATTACCACTGAGATGTAATCTTAGATTTTTTGTTTAGATACTTATCAACAGCCAAAGCCGCTTTTACACCATCGGCAGCCGCTATAACAGCTTGCTTTATATTGGTGCATAGGATATCTCCTGCAGCAAAAACACCAGGCACAGAAGTCATCATCTCCTCATCTATTTCAAGACAACCATGTTCGTTCATCTTAACTTGACCCATCAAAAAATCCACAGAGGGTTTGTTGCCACCTATAAATATAAATACACCATCCACTTCCAAAACACCTTCTTCACCAGCAGACAACTTCTTAATATGTAGTCCTTTTACGAGGTTATCTCCTATTATTTTGACAGGTCTTGTATGAAGCAAAATCTCTACGTTTGGCAGGCCTGAAAAATGTTCTATGTCTTCTTGAGGAGCTCTTATCCTAGAAGAAGGCACCACAAAGTAAACTTTTGATGCAAAACGAGCTATAAACTCAGCTTCTTCAATACCATAATCGTCATCACCTATCACAGCCACTGGCCTATCTTTGAAAAATGCAGCGTCGCAAACACCACAGTAAGATACTCCTTTGCCTAAAAATTCCTCTTCACCGGGTAACTTGTGAGCCCTTTCCATAGCCCCAGAAGATACTATCAAAGCTTTTGCCTTATACTCTCTACCATCTATGGTATAGACGCTTTTAACCTCGCCTTCTAAGGATGTGGCTATAACTTTACCTCTTTGAAACTCTGCTCCAAAGGCTTTTGCATGATCTCTCATTAGTTTTAAAAGCTCAAAACCCGTCAAAGGACCTCTTATGCCAGGGTAGTTTTCTATCTTTTGCGTTACACCCAAAGCCCCATCAGCTTCAGCCCTATATAGTACCAACGTAGATAAACCAGCCCTAGCGGTATAAATAGCGGCAGAAGCACCAGCCGGACCTGCACCTATTATAATTACATCGTATACCTTATCTTGATTAGCAAGCGTCAATTCCATATGTTCACTCCTAAAAAGTTAAATAAATATTATATCTAAATTTAAAGCATAAGATATGATTAACATATACAAAAGAATATATAAATAAATCATACATGATGATAAACAACATATTGACAAGTCAATGTTAAAACATAAATTAACATTTACTTATTTCAAGCAATAAATTTTAGGAGGTATTTATGCTTCTACCAAAGGAAAGGATACCGCAGGTAGCTCTGATGGAAATGAACGATATACACTTTGAAGAGATAGACCTTCTCAACGAGCTTTACGACGCGATAAAAAACAACGAACCTACAGAACGTATAGAAAAACTTTTTGAAGATTTTTTAGCAGACGTAGTTTATCATTTTGAATTTGAGAACAACGCCATGAAAGAGACAGGGTTTTTTGCCTATCCCATGCACAGACAAGAGCATGAAATGAGGATGGCTGAGTTAAACAAATTAAAAGAGGATTTTTACACCACTAAGAACAAAGAGCTAATAGCAAACTACCTAGAACAAAAATTTGTACCTTGGCTTATCATTCATGTACCAACGATGGATACTGTCACTGCCCAATATTTAGCAGATTATCTATAGATTTATCACGAAAAAAGATTATATTAATATATAATAAATTTTTTATCCTTTAAGGAGGTGTTTATGCTTTTAGACTTAGAGACAAGGGCGCAGTTAAGGGACATATTTGAAAAGAACCTCAAAGAACCCGTAAAACTAAAGCTATTCTCACAGGCTATAGGGTGTGAGAGCTGTGGCGTAGCAGAGGATTTAATGCAAGAAGTCAAAGAGGTGGCTGGAGATAAGCTCTCTTTAGAGATTCTTTCACCGCTCACCAACCAAGAGTTAGCTTCTTCCTACGGTATAGAAAGGGTGCCAACGCTCGTGATAGAGGGCGAGAAAGATTACGGCATAAGATATATAGGACTTCCGGCAGGTCTTGAATTTAACACTCTTATACACGGTATTATTCAGGTATCTCACAGAGACCCTGGGCTTAAAGAAAGGACGCTTGAGATATTAAAAGAGGTGGATGTACCTATAGATATAATGGTGTTTGTAACCACCTCTTGTGGATATTGTCCTGCTGCTGCCATAACGGCTTTTAAATTTGCAATGGCAAACGACTATATCACATCAAAAGCCATAGACGCTTCAGAAAACATGGACTTATCGGAAAGATTTCAGGTGGTAGGAGTACCAAAGATTGTATTGAACAATGGACTTGCAGAGTTTGTAGGTGCTCAGCCTGAAGAAGCTTTCTTAGGGTATATTACATCGGTAGCATCAAAATTAAAAAGTCTTAACTGAATAAACAAAGCGGATAGCAATATCCGCTTCTTTCGTGATATAATCAAAAGATGAAAGTAGGATTTGTAAGCATAATAGGAAAGCCAAACGCCGGGAAGTCCTCTTTGCTAAACGCTATACTCGGTAAAAAAGTATCCATAGTATCTAACGTAGCTGGTACTACACGCATAAGGGTTATGGGCGTCAAAAATTTAGAGGACGCTCAGATTATCTTTGTGGACACTCCTGGGTTCATGAAAAGACCAAAGGATCTCATGGAAGAATACATGGTAAAAGCTGCCAAAGAATCTTTGGAAGATGTAGATGTGCTTTTGTTTGTATTCGACGCTAAAACCGGTATCACAGAGGAGGACTTAAATCTTTTTAAAATCCTAAAAAGAGATTACTCCGATAAAAAAATAATAGGTGTTTTAAACAAAATAGACGGTATATCAAAAGAACAGGTTTTAGAGCTTATAGAAGAAATAGCAAAAACCTTTGCATTAGAAGAAATAGTGCCAGTAAGCGCCGTCAAAAATACAAACATAGATGAGCTGTTGAAGACCATCGTAAAGTATTTGCCAGAACAAGAGTTTAAAATGTTTGAACATGAAGAAGAGGCTTCTTTGCCTTTAAGGCTTCATGTGTCAGAGATTATAAGGGAGAAAGTTCTTCAAAGGACATATCAAGAAGTACCGCACTCTGTTATGGTAATAACAGATTCTATAGAACCTGCCAAAAACAACAAAGACATGATCGTAATAAAAGCTAGAATTTTGGTAGATAGAGAAAATCTAAAACCTATTATCATAGGTAAAAACGGTCAAAATCTCAAGAAAATAGGCACAGAGGCTAGAAAAGAGCTTGAATTTTTGCTTGGGAAAAGGGTATTCTTAGAGCTAACGGTAGAAGCTACAAACTGGAGAACAAAACCAGAGTATGTAAAATATATGGGCTACATGGGTTAAGAAAGATGTTTTTTTGCGTAAAATATCCTTTCTAAGGTTGTATAAAAAGCCCCTATACCTACTATCAAAAGCCCCAGTTTATAAAACCCAAGAAACGTAAATATTACTATTGTACCAAAACGCTCCGTCCTTTCAAAAACCCCCACTGGAATATCAACGCCAAGGCTGTGAGAACGAGCTTTTGTATAGCTTACCATAAAACTAAACATCAACGCTAAAAGCCCCAAGAATACGCCTTCTACATCTTGAGCTTTTGAGAAAAAAAGTATTATAGCGCCTATTGGCAAAGCATCCGATAACCTATCGATGGTAGAATCTAAGAAAGCTCCAAAGGAAGAGCTTTTGTTTGCAAATCTAGCAAGAGCCCCGTCCAGCGCATCAAACAACCCACCCAATAGAAGAAGAATAGCCCCTATACGGTTGTAGTTTTCATAAACAAAAAAAGAACCTATCGATATTACAACCATCCCTGTCAAAGAGATAGCGTTTGGATTTATATTTTTGCCTTTTAAAAAAACAAGAATTGGGTATATAGCCTTTTCAAAAGATGGTTTGAGGCTTTTAACAAAAGAGCTCATCCAAAGACTCGTTTAAATATATAATCCCTATGTCTTATAAACTCATAAGGGTCCATTATTTTATCTAAGTCTTCTTTTGAAAGGTATTTAGAAGCCTCTTTATCTTCTAAAAGAGCGTCTTTAAACATAATACCCTCGTCCCAGCTTCTCATGGCACATTTTTTTACAATATCGTATGCGCTGTCTCTATCTACGCCTTTTTGCATAAGATAGACAAGGACTTTTGAAGAAAAGTAAAGGCCTTTTGAAATATCCATGTTTTTCAGCATTTTATCGGTATTTACTTTTAAACCTTTTAATATGTATTCGAAAAGCCCAAACATATAATCAAGCCCTATAAAAGTATCTGGTATTATTATCCTTTCAGCGGATGAGTGAGATATGTCTCTTTCGTGCCAAAGCGCTATATTTTCAAAAGCGGCTATCATGTTTGATCTCATAACCCTAGAAAGTCCGCATATTCTCTCGGCATGAATAGGATTTTTCTTGTGAGGCATAGCAGATGAGCCCCTTTGAGATTCTGAAAATGGCTCTTCCATTTCGAGGACTTCTGTTTTTTGGTAATGCCTTATCTCTGTTGCAAACTTTTCCAAAGAAGAGGCTATCAAAGAAAGCACACTCATAAGATAAGCGTGTCTATCCCTATGCACTATTTGGGTGGGAGCCGGCTCTGGTTCTAATCCAAGTTTTTCAAGGGCTATTCTTTCTACTTCTGGGTCTACGTTTGAAAATGTGCCTACCGCTCCTGATATCTTTCCTTTTAAAACATCTTTTTTTGCCACTAAAAGTCGCTCTCTTTGTCTTCTTAGCTCATCGTACCAAGAGGCAAATTTAAGCCCTACGCTTATGGGTTCTGCATGTACGCCGTGGGTTCTTCCCATCATAACGTTATCTTTATATTTGAAAGCCTTTTCTTTTAAAAGCTCTAAAACTATATCAATATCTATTATGATGCTGTCTATAGCATCTTTTAACACTAAACTAAGGGCAGTATCCAAAATATCAGAAGAGGTAAGGCCCATATGAAAATATTTTGAATATTCACCAAGTTGCTCTCCTATTGCACTCACAAATGCAAGCACATCGTGTTTGTATATTCTTTCATACTCATCTATTTTCTTTTCTACGCTTTCGTCCACGTAAGCTTTGCTATCTATAGCTTTATAAGCTTCTTTTGGTATTATATTAAGCTCTGCCATAGCGTATAAAACCGCTAGTTCTACCTCAAGCCACTTTTTATATTTGTTCAAATTTGAAAAGATATCTGCCATCTCTTTTCTTGTATATCTTTCTATCATACAAAATATTTTAGCATTTAAGAGCTTTGTTTAATTTAGAAACTTAAAGTTTAATTTAGAAACTTAAATCCCTAATGGATAATTCAAAAGGTTTATATTGTTTTGGCAGAGTTATACCAAATCTTCTTAGTCTCTCTTTTACAAAGACAAGCTGATATCTTCCGTCAAGCCAATAAAGACCAGCTACCGCATCGTCGTTTTTTATAAGAGTATCATAGCTCATCGCTAAAAATGGTTTATGAAAAGCTGGTATATGTTAAACACATAAAACATTCCAGCCCCTCTCTTTTTAACATATAATAATATTTTATTAATATATTTTTAGTTAAATAATTTTTTTAGTTATCCAAATAATACCCTCTTTGATACTGATTTGGGATGTCTATCTTTATATTTCTAGACATAGCCCATTTTATGGGAAGATATGGCTCTTGTAAGAAAAGACGACCTATGGCCACAAGGTCTGCTCTTTTGTTTTTTATAATCTCGTTTGCCATATCAAAGGATGTGATGCCGCCCACTGCCATAGTCATTATGTTTGCTTCTTTTTTTATGGTTTCTGAGAAAACTATCTGATGGGCTCTATAATAATCGTTTGGCGGTGCTCCAAAGGCTATACCACCAGAAGAGCAATCTATCACATCAACACCTTTAGTTTTTAGGATTTTAGCAAGAGCTATAGAATCTTCTAAACTCCAACCCCCTTCTACGTGGTCTGTTGCCGATATTCGCACAAAAAGAGGCATTTCGCTTGGTATTGTAGCCCTAACTTTTTCTACTATTTCTATTAAAAGCCTGATACGATTTTCAAAAGTCCCACCGTATTCATCTGTTCTTTTGTTTGTAATAGGAGATAAAAACTCGTTTAAAAGATATCCGTGAGCTGCATGTATTTCAATTACATCAAACCCTGCTTTTAAAGCCCTTTGAGTGGCTTTTACAAACTTTTCTATTACGCTTTTTATGTCATCTTTGGTCATTTCCTTTGGTGTTTTCCAATTGTTGGCAAAAGGTATTGGGCTTGGGGCTATTATCTCAAGCTCATCATCGTAACCAAACTTATCAAATCTATCCCAAGGCCTTCCGCCAAGGGCTTTCCTACCAGCGTGAGCAAGCTGTATACCTACTTTTGCTCCAAAGCTATGGCATATGTCCACTATACGCTTTAAGCCTTCTACATGCTCATCTTTGTATATACCAAGGTCTTGCTTAGATATAACACCTTCAGGAGATATGGCACAGGCTTCCGTGAATATTAGTCCAGTCCCGCCAGCTGCCCTTGACCCGTAGTGGGTTATATGAAAATCGTTTACAAAGCCATCTTCTGAAGAATACATACACATAGGGGACATAACGATGCGGTTTCTCAAAACCAAGGATCTAATTTCTATCGGTGTAAAAAGGTTATCTTTCATATTTTTAAGTTTACCACGTTAAAAGCAAAATTAAAAGGACAGAAGCTATAAAAATAAGATGAAATTGTCAGTCAAATAGTATGATAAAAAGCATGGGCCTGGAAGGACTCGAACCTCCAACCGGACGGTTATGAGCCGTCTGCTCTGCCTTTGAGCTACAGGCCCTAATCAAATGTTAAGTGGCGGAGCAGACGGGATTCGAACCCGCGACCTCCGACGTGACAGGCCGGCGTTCTAGGCCGGCTGAACTACTGCTCCAGCCATCTTAATATTATACTATAAACTATAAATTTTGTCCATCTCAATTAATTTAGATTCTTCAATAACTTTTGAACGATCAGCCGGTGGTATAGAACTTATGTCTATATTTGGTTTTAGGTTTTTAAGATGAGAGAGATATTTTACTATACGGTTCATAACATCTACATTTCCTTCTGTGGCAAAAAGGGCTAGCTCCTCCAAATCAAAAGGTTTTAAGATAATATACAACTCTGATGGTTTTTTGGCTTTTAGTATTTGCGATATATGTTGTTTGACATTTATGTTAACAAATTTGTAAACAAACGCCGGGGCGCTTACACCTTTTAATATATTTTCTAAAGAAGGGGCATTTTTTACCAAAAGCCAAAAGAATATCCAAGAGGCCTCTTTAAAAGGATTTTTGTATTCTAGCAAATACCAATCGGAAAACATTTTGAGGTTTTTAGATTTTTCTTCTATGTAAAGATAATCTGGTTTGTATTCAAACAAAGATTCTATAATGCCGTATTTTTTGTAAGCTTCGAAAATATTTTCAAATTCTTTTTCTTGAAGGGCTATTTTTAGTTCGTTGAATATCCTGCCTTTTGGAGCGTATTTTAACATACCCTTTTGCAAAGCCTCTTCTAAAAGCCTTTTGGTGTCTTTTGAAAGTCTAAAGTTTAGCTTGGCTTCAAACCTTATAGCCCTTAATATTCTAACTGGGTCTTCTATAAAGCTAAGCGGATGCAAAACCCTTACAATTTTATTTTTTATATCGTTTAAAGCCCCAAAATAGTCTATTACAGTACCAAAATCCTCTTCATCAAGAGAAAGAAGAAGCGTATTTATAGTAAAATCTCTTCTAAACAAGTCCTCTTTTAAAGACGCTTTTGATACCACTGGGTAAGCACCGGCCGTTTCGTAATACTCTCTTCTGGTGCTTGAAATTTCTATTTTAAAACCCTTGTACTTAAAATGAACGCTGTTAAAACCTTCAAACCTGTGGGTTTTTATGCCCTTTTCTCTTAAGGCGTTTTCTAATAGATCTATGTCACCTTCAAAAACAAAATCAATATCGTAAGAAGGCCTATTTAAAATGATATCCCTTACTACTCCACCTACTAAATAAAGCTTTTCGCCTTTTGGTATAAAGCTTTTAATATCCATGACAATATCAATCATATAAGATGGTATGTTTATATGCTTCGTGGAAATCTTTTGCTCTTCATCTTCGGTGATATGCCTTATTAAGTCTGATTTTGTTATTATTCCCACTAGCTTTCCCTTCTCATCCAATATCCCTATCATAGGTGCCAAAGGGTTTTCTAAAAATACTTTCTCGGCTTCCCAAATAAAATCGTTTTCTTTTAAAAGCGGTATACTTATCAAAAGCTCTTGCACTTTGCTTTCCTTTGAAATATCAAGAGCCTTCGCCAATATCTTTTTGGTAATAGCACCCATCACTTGCTCATTCTCATCTAAAACTGGGGCTTTTGAGATTTTGAAGTTTGAAAGCGTGTAAAAAGCCTCTTCCACGTTCATATCTTTTTTGAGAGTGAGCGGATTTTTTGTCATGATATCTTTTAGCGTTATCTTTGGGTTTTCTCCTTTTAAAAGCTCCAAAATTATACTTTTTAACTTTTTAGAAGATACAAAATTAAGCTTTAAACCAGAAGCAAGCTTATGACCGCCTCCTCCTAGTTTTGATAAAATATTTTCTACATCTATGGTTTTTGACCTTGCCACTACATAGGTATTTGTAGAAGAAGACATAATGACAAAGTAAGCATCAAGATTTTCAAGCTCCTTTACATCTTTTAAGTTCTCAATTACACTTTCTTGAGCCCCGTCAAGCACTATAAAACCAATTTTTTTCTGGTTTATGTTTAAAATCTCCAAACTCTTTAGATATTCTTCTAAATTAATCAAGTCTTTTAGGCTTATGTAAGATTTTACGTATTTATTTACAAACTCTACATCAGCACCCTTTTTTATAAGATAAGAAGCGACTTCAAAATCTCTTGGACTTATAGCCTTTATAGAAAAATAATTAGTATCGTCGTATATTCCACAAAGCAAGATAGATGCATCTTCTTTTGATATAGATACATCTTTTTTTATAAGATGCTCTACTATAAGTGTAGTACAAGCCCCAAGGCTTTCATCTATGTGAGCTTCTAAAAATGGCTCTTTTTCTATATGCTTTACATGATGGTCAAAAAGCGTTATTTTTCTAACGTTTTCTTTTTTTAAAAGCTCAAAGACAAAATCCAAAGAGGAAAAATCCACTGTAAAAATATGTGTATTTTTCAATCCTTCTAAGGAGTTGATTGTTTGAAATTTATCTTTTATATCATCGAACAGTTTTTTGGCTTTTGGGCTAAAAGATGTGTAAAAAAGCTTTGCGTCTTTTTCTAAAAGAGATAAACCGTATATAGAAGAAAGGGCATCTAAATCGGCATTTGGTGGGAGTAAAAGTATCTTAACGCTTTCTTCTGACAAATGCTCTTACCTCTTCTAAGGGCTTTGTATTTAGGACGCGTTCTTTTAAAGCCCAGCCTCTTCTTGCAAGTCCTACGCCCACTTTCATAAACTGAAGATGAGAAGAAGAATGAGAATCTGTCACTATGCTTATCGTTACCCCTCTTTCTACAGCGAGCCTTATATTGTCTGGGGACAAATCAGCCCTCGGTATATTTAACTCTAAAGCTGTGTTTGTGTCAAGGGCGGCTTTTATAACCTCTTCCATATTTAAAATATATCCATCTCTATATCCGTAATTTTTTCCAGTGGGATGTCCTATTTGATTTACGTATTTGTTGTGGCAGGCTTTTAAAACGCGCTTTGTGTTGTCGGTGTTAGGTGACATGTGAGAATGGATAGAAGCTATTACGTAGTCAAACTCTTCCAAAAAGCTGTCTGGTAAGTCCAAAGACCCATCTTCTAAGATATCCACCTCGCACCCTCTTAGTATAGTCATGTCTTTGTATTCTTTTTGGACTTGTTCTATCTCTTTCCATTGGTTTCTAAAACCCTCTTCATCTAAGCCACCTGCCACTCTAAGAGATTTAGTATGATCTGATATTACGATATACTTGTATCCAAGCTCATAACATGTTTGTACCATTTGCCTTAAAGAAGCTTTGCCATCCGAATAAGTGGTATGCATGTGAAAATCGCCTTTTATATCGTCGTATCCCACTAGTTCTGGTATTATGCCTTGCATAGCAAGTTCAATTTCCCCTTTATCTTCTCGTATCTCGGGTGGTGGCATTACCATACCCAAAACGTTGTAAATATCTTCCTCTTTTTCTCCGCCAAGCCTTTTACCAGAAGATATTTCAAAAATACCGTATTCACTTATCTTATAACCTTTTTCTTTGGCGATATCTCTTATTTTTACGTTGTGCTCTTTGGAACCTGTAAAGTATTGAAGGCCTGAACCCCATTCTTCTGGTTTTAAAACCCTTAGATCCACCTGTTTTGAGTTTTTAAGAAGAATAGAGGTCTTTGTTTCACCGCTTCCAATAACTTGTTCTATATCTTTATAGCCCTTAAAATACTCGTGTACCTTTTGAAAATCTTCTTTTTTGGCAGATACTAGTATATCTATATCCCCTATGGTCTCTTTCATGCGCCTTAAAGAACCAGCCACCGATATGTTTATTATCTCTTTGCAACCCTTCATGTAGTTTAATATATCTTGAGCCAAAGAGTAGGCTTCTGTTATAAACATCCTTTCTTTTGATTGTTCAAAAAGCTTTATACCTCTTTTTATATTTTCTATCTTTTTGGGACCAAAGCCTTTTATGGTCTTTATCCTCGGGTCATCTAAAGCTTTTAAAAGTTCTTCCTTGTTTTTTATACCAAAAACATCGTAAAGGGTTTTAAGAGTTTTGGGTCCAATACCTGGAGCATCCATAATCTCTAATAGCTCTTTGGGGACTTTCTGCAAAAATTCATCGTGTTTTTTGATACGTCCGGTTTTTAAATACTCTTCTATCTTTTCTAAAGAAGATTCTCCTATACCGTGTATTTGGTTTGTGGTAAGGTACTCTTTTAGCTCTTCTACGCTTTTTATATCCTTATCTATTTCAAAAAGAATATCTGCCACTTTTTGATAGGCAAGGACTCTAAATCTATTTTCCCCCAAAAACTCCGCCGCCAAAGCCATTTCTTTAAACAGTTTAGCTATGTCTTTAGTAGATGCCATAAGATGTATTATACAACGTTTTTATTAGAATGCTATGTTGTATAGGAAAAGCCCAAAACCTATCAAAGCGGATATCAAAGAGATGTAGAAAAACTCTTTTCTTCTGGTAAGGGCTGAAACCGATGCCACAGCGATACCTATTTGTAAAAGAAGCTGTGCTATCATAAACATATGATGCTTTTCGTAATAATGTTCGCTTTGAATGGTTTTTTGCTCTACTTGTTTTTCTAAGTCTTTGGCTTTTTTCATTATCTCTTCTTTTTGGTTTTTGTATTTTTTTATATATTCTTCAAACTTTGGATTTTCCTTTATATAGTTTGCTATTGTATACATATGGTATCTCATATCTTTAGCTTGGTAGTAGTTCCAAAGATCAGTAGCTTTGTTTTGCAAAAGCACCGCATCGTTTTTTGCCACTATGGTTTTTGTGACATATATTTCTGATTGCATACTCACAAGACCGCTTAGCACAGCCATTATGGTAGTAGCTAAAGATACCCACAAAAGCCATTTCTCTTTAGCTTTTTCTTCTTTTATAGTTTCTTCTATAAGCTCTTTGGCGTGCTCTTCAATAGGACTCTCTTCCATCAATCAACCCCTTCTGAGTTATATTCGTCTAGTGGATGGCCTTCTGAAGATATGCCACCCCAAGGTTTTTTGCCGTAAAATACAGCATCTATATCTTTTATACTTTTTAGTATAGAGTTTTTAAAATTAACGCTTCTTAAATCTGTATTTATAAAATCTATATTTTCTAATATGCTTTCTTGAAAGTAAGTACCTTTTAGTATAGCATCTTTAAAATTTATACCCTTAAGACGTGTATTTAAAAACGAAGCGTCAAGTATTTGAGCTTTTTCCATGTTGGAGTTTATTATATCACAATTTATAAATTTTGTAAGACCCATAAAAGCATATTTAAAAGAGCAGTTTTCAAAAAAGCATTTGTCGAAGTTAGTCCTTTGAAAATTAACCCTATCAAAGATGCAGTTTACAAACTTACAATTCGTAAAATCTGCCTCTGGTATAAAACACTCTGTAAAGTCTACATCTTTGAAGGTAATATTTTTAAAACTAGCGCAGGTGAATGTAGAAAAGCAAAGGCTTAAGCCCTCAAGGCTTAAGCCCTCCAATACCTCATTTGAAAAGTCGCATTCTGTTAAATCCTTCGTTTTTATCTTTTCTAAAAAGTTCATACAGGCAATACTTTACACTCATCTATAAAAACTTGAGGGTTTATATCCTTTGAAGCTTTGTATTTGGTTTTTACTTCTTTTACCCTATCTTGATAAGTGGGCTCTTCTTTTTCGTAGAAAATACCTATAGGTACTTTGGCGGAATCGTTGTAATAATGCTCTAGGTCTTTCATAGCTAACTCTAAAGCTTTTTGTAAGTTATCCAACTCTTTATGGCCTTGTTCGTTTATATCTATAGTCTTATCCTTATAGTATTTAAAGGTATCAACTTTATTGTAGGTAGGACATGGAGATATAATGTTTACAAAACTAAAACCCTTATGGGATATAGCCTTCTTAATAATTTCGCTCATATGTTTGAGGTTGCCAGCGTAAGTTTGTGCCACAAAGGTAGCGCCAAAAGTAAGCATGTAGGATATAGGATTTACAGGCTTATCTATAGAACCAAAAGGTGTTAAAGAACCGTAAAGTCCTTCTCTTGAGGTAGGTGATATTTGATTTTTTGTAAGACCATACACTTGGTTGTCCATACAAAGTACCGTTATATCTATGTTTCTTCTAGCCGCATGTGGGTTATGACCAGAGCCTATAGAAAATAAATCCCCGTCCCCAGCTTCTACTAAAACAGTAAGGTCTGGGTTTGCAAGCTTTACACCTATGGCAGTAGGTATAGCTCTACCATGAAGTACGTGCATACTGTAGTTTTTCAAAAATAAAGGTGCTCTCGATGAGCATCCTATACCAGACACAGATACTACGTTTTCCGGTTTTATTTTAAGCTCTGCTAAAGCTTTTGTAATGGCGCTTATAACACCAAAATCCCCACATCCTGGACACCATGTAGGCTCGATATCACTTCTATAATCCGCTGGTTGAAGCTCCAATTGTTGTTCCATAAAACCTCCTTAATTTAAACTTTCAAATTAAACCGTACGCTTTTTCGCCGTAAACATGCTCAGGAGTAAACCTTCCTTCTGTTATCTCCTGATTTTCCATCAAAAAGTCAACTATATCCTCTATTTCTTTTGGTATAAATGGCTCTCCTCTGTATATGTTGTAAGATATAGGTCTTATGTGTGTTCTATCTTTTACAACAGTAGCCAGCTGTCCATAATAGTTGGTTTCTGGTATTAGTATACGTTTTGAGCTTTTAGCAAAAAATTCAAAAACATCTTCTTTCACCGGCCATAAAAGCCTTGGATACATCGCGTTTATCTTGAGCCCCCTACTTCTTAATCTTTGAACGGCTTCTTTTGTGATGGATGCTGTGAGACCCCATGTTATTATGCCTATATCGGCGTCTTTATAAGGAGCATCTATTTCTATAAACCTATCGTAATCCTCTTCCAACAGTTTCTCAAGTTTTTTAAAACGTTTGTTCATTTGATAGGTTCTTATATCTGGTCTATTTCTTGGGTCTGAATTTTCTTGCCTTTCAAGGCCTGTTATAGCGTGTATGGCGTTTGGATCTCCTGGAATACCCATAGGAGTAATACCATCTTCTGTAAACAAGGCGTATCTTAAAAATCTTCCGTGTCTTATAAACTTTTGCTCTTTATCTTCTTCTGACTTATAGATAAGCCTATTTACTATGTTTAACTTGGACAAGTCTGGGGTTGGGAAAGCCTCTGCCCTTAGACTCATAGCGGCATCTGTAAGCACTATAACTGGCATTTGATATTTCTCTGCCAGGTTAAAAGCCTCAATAGACATGTAAAAGCTATCTTCCACAGAGATTGGAGCTAAAACTGCTCTTGGTATCTCACCGTGAGAGCCATATACAGCATGGTATAAGTCCCCTTGTTCGTGTTTTGTGGGCATACCAGTGGCTGGACCTACCCTTTGGACATCTACTATAACCACAGGAGTCTCTGTCATACCTGCATAACCTATGAGCTCTGACATTAGCGAAAGACCTGGTCCTGATGTGGCTGTCATGGCTTTTACGCCGGCAAAAGAAGCACCTATAGCCATAGCCAAAGACGCTATTTCATCCTCCGCTTGGTAGAGCCAACCATCCTTTCTGATTAAATCTTCTACTATATAATTTCCAACGGACGTAGCAGGCGTTATAGGGTAAGCTGCATAAAACTCACAACCAGCGGCTATACAACCTTTTGCCACAGCTTGATTGCCTTCCATAATTACTACATCTTTTAAGCCTATAGGTGGTGGAAACTCAAAACCGTCTTTTTTAACAAGGTTTTCTTTTACATATTTCATACCAGCTTCAAGAGCTTGATAGTTCATGTTTACTATTTTTTCACCTTTTCTAGAGAATTTAGCCTTTATAGAATCTTTTAAAGATTCAACCGGTATGTTGAAAAGACCTACCAAAGCTCCTAAGGCTACTATGTTTTTGGTGATGTAGGCTTTTATTTCATTTTTTGCTATATCAGAAAGAGGTACCGGATACATAATAACTCCATCATGCTCTTCTGGTTCAAAATCTGAAGAATCGTAAACAAGCACTGTGCCGGGTTTTAAATGTTTTTTGTTGTAAGCGTAAGCCTCAGCGTTAAAACAGCATAGAATATCAAACCCATCGCCTGTACTATACAGCTTTTCGTCTGATATCCTAACAGTGGAATTCGCATAGCCACCTTTGATTTCGGCGGGAAAGCTCTTAAAGTTCACAACATGATAACCAGATCTAACAGCGGCTTCTGTCAAAAAATCTCCAGCAGAGATTACACCTTCTCCACCTTCTCCACCAATCTTGATTACAAGGCTAAAACTCATAAACACCTCCTAAATTAGTTAGTACTTAAAAACAACTTTCACACTAGTTTACAAAATAAATATATACTTACAAAATCATTTAAAAACACTTACAATCATAAAGCGCGCCGAAAGGCGCGCTACAATCTCTTAAGCTGGTTCTATCCTTACGATAACTTCGTCTGGTGTGATATTTTCTCCTGGCTGAGCGTATATTCCTTTTACAACACCGCTTATAGGTGCATGTATTTCATTTTCCATCTTCATGGCTTCTACTATAGCCACCGTTTGACCTTTTTCTACCTTATCACCTTCTTTTACCAAAATCTTTGAAACTTTACCTGGCATAGGTGGTACTGCATCACCTTCTTTTTCTGGTCTTGGTCTTGCGCTACCAGTTTGAGCTGGCTGGCTACCTTGCTTAGCTTGTCCTGAAACAAGAGCTTCTGCTATAGGATAGAGCTGTATCTCTTCAAGCTTTCCATTTACTCTTACATAGTATTTCTTTGGTTTGCCTGGTTCTTGACTTGGAGCTACACCTTCTACTTTGACTTTGAATTTATCACCATGATAGGTTATATCAAACTCTACTGGGGCCGCATTTTCAACGGTACCTGGTTTTGTTTCCACTATATCGGCGGTATCTATGGCTATGTCTGGGGTTAGCTCGCCGTTTTCTCTGGCTTTTAAGAATTCCATAGCCTGCATTGGGAATAGCACGTAAAGGAGTATATCTTCTTCTGATTTTGCCAAAGGACCAAGCTCTTGCACAGCCTTGTCCCAATCGTTTGGATCCGCCAAGTCTCCTGCCCTTATGTCAAACTTAGGCTCTTTTCCAGGACCAAGTATCTTTTCCACAAGCTCTTTTGCTATTGGGCCTGGCGGTCTTCCGTATTTGCCCTCTACATAATCTCTAACTTCTTTTGTGATAGTTTTATACCTTTCACCGGTAATTACGTTTAGAACCGCTTGTACGCCTACTATTTGAGAAGATGGTGTGAGAAGAGGAGGATAGCCAAGGTCTGCTTCTACGTGAGGCACTTCCTCTAAAGCTTCTTCCATCTTATCGGCAGCGTTTGCTTCAACGAGCTGAGCCACCATGTTAGATATCATGCCACCAGGTATTTTGTGTATAAGCACTTTTGCATTTACACCTGCGTACTCGGTTTCGTATTTTCTATATTTTCTCTTTATCTGTCTTGTGATTTCAGCAAGCTCATCTAAAATCTTTAGATCTATACCAGTATCGTACGGCGTACCTTGTAGGGCTGCTACCACGCTCTCTGTGGCTGGGTGCGATGAACCAAAAGCCAAAGGTGATAAAACAGTATCAAGCATATCAACACCAGCCAAGACGGCCATCATGTGGTTCATAATAGCGGTACCACTCATATCGTGGTTATGTAGAAGCACTTTTATCTTATCACCAACTTTCTTTTTTATACCTCTTATAATGTTGTAGGTATCAAGCGGCATCAATATGCCAGTGGCATCTTTGAAAGATATCCAATCTGGCTCTAAATCTATTAGTTCATCGGCGTAAGCCATCCACTTTTCCAACGTATGCACTGGGCTTTTAGTATAGCTGATTTCAGCGTGCACTTCACCGCCAAACTCTTTTATAGCTTTGCAAGCAACTTCAATATTTCTATTGTCGTTTAAAGAATCAAACACTCTAAACACGGTGATACCGTTTTTTATGGCTTTTTCTACAAACTTTTTGACCACTTTGTCAGATTTTGGTTTGTATCCTACTATATTTTGACCTCTAAAAAGCATTTGAAGTTTCGTATTGGGCATCACCTCTTTTATACGTCTTAGTCTCTCCCATGGGTCTTCCTTTAGATATCTAAGACAAACGTCGTAAGTGGCACCTCCCCACACTTCTACAGCGTAAAAACCAGCTTTGTCCATCTTTTCACAAAGAGGAAGCAAATCATCTGTTCTTACTCTTGTGGCAAGCTTACACTGTTGACCATCTCTTGGTGTGAGGTCCGTAATGAGAATTTTTTTTGGCGGTGCTACTTCAAGGTTTTGTTCTTGCAACATTTGTTCGATAAGTTTCATAGTTTAACCTCCTTATAATCCGTGATATGAAGCTATAGCTGCACTTATAAAAGCTACAAAATCTTCTTTATCTTTTGGCTCTTCGTAATCAAACACTTGTGGGTGTTCTTCCAAATACTTGGTGGTAAAGTATCCATTTCTAAAATCTGGTTCTTCTACAATCTTTTTAATAAGAGGTATCGTGGTTTTAACACCTTTTATTTCGTAAGTGTCTAAAGCTGCCTTTGTCCTAGCCAAAGCCTCTTCCCAAGTCCTACCCCAGCATATTAATTTAGCTATCAAAGAATCATAGTAAGGTGTAACTTCGTAACCCACAGAAGCGGCACTTTCTATCCTAATGCCAAATCCACCGGGCACATAATATCTTTCTATAGTGCCTATGCTTGGAGCAAAGTTTTTCTTAGGGTCTTCTGCGTTTATACGACATTCTATAGCATAACCATTAAACTTAACATCTTCTTGTTTTATTTCAAGCTTATGACCTGCTGCTATCTTTATTTGCTCTTTTACTATATCAACACCGGTAACTCTTTCTGTCACAGGGTGTTCTACTTGAATACGGGTATTCATCTCTATAAAGTATATGTTTCCTTCTAAATCCGATACAAACTCCATAGTCCCGGCGCTGTAATAGCCTATCTCTTTGGCAGCCTTTGCCACTATTTCACCGTAGTGCTTTCTCTTTGCCTCGTTTAATACCAAAGAAGGGGCTATCTCTATAAGCTTTTGGTTTCTTCTTTGGACAGAGCAATCCCTTTCTCCTAAGTGTATAACGTTTCCATACTTGTCTCCTAACACTTGAAACTCTATGTGTTTGGGATTTTGAATGTATTTTTCTAAAAGCAAATCACCTCTTCCAAAAGCTTTCTGAGCCTCAGAGTAGGCTGCTTCATAGTTTCTTTTAAGCTCTTCTTCATCTTTACATATCCTAATACCTCTACCGCCACCACCAGCAGATGCTTTTAAAAGCACCGGATAACCTATTTCTTTGGCTATTTCTACAGCTTCTTCTACAGATTTGAGTATACCGTCGCTTCCGGGCACCGTTGGGACCCCAGCTTTTTTCATAACCTCTTTGGACCTTGCCTTATCACCCATTAGGGCTATAACTTCAGCAGAAGGTCCTATAAAGGTTATACCGTTTTTTTCACAAAGCTCTGCAAATCCTTCGTTCTCTGCCAAAAACCCGTATCCTGGATGTATGGCATCTGCACCCACAGATTTTGCCAAGTCCACTATCAGTTGGGCGTTCAAGTATGTGTCAAGAGGGTTTGCTCCTATCATGTAAGCCTCATCGGCCATTTTTACATGTCTGGCAGTAGGCTCTACTTCAGAGTATATCGCTACTGTTGGTATATCAAGCTCTTTTGCGGCTCTTATAATTCTACAGGCTATTTCACCTCTGTTGGCTACCAATATCTTTTTAAACATAGGCTTACCCCTTTTCTATTTTGAAAGTATAAGATATAGGTGCTACTTGATTTATCATGTAGGCTATGCTACAAGTTTTGTTAAGGGCTGTCTCTATAGCTTCTTTTACGTCTTGTTCTGTGAGGTCTTTACCTTTTATTGTAAAATCTAGATAAATCTTAGTAAATACTTTTGGATACGTATCTTTTCTTTCGCTGTCTGTGTTTACTACTATATCTTCCACATGTTTGCCAGCTTTATGAAGAGCTTCATATACATGAATTCCCATACAACCGGCTATAGAGTGAAACAAAAGCTCTGGAGGCCTTACACCTCTTCCTTTACCACCCACATAACCAGCGGCGTCTATGGGAACCTCTATACCAGATTCCCCTTTACCTATGAAGTGAAAATCTTCCTTTTGTCTTACAGTAAGCTTCATCTATCACCTCTCAAATCAAAGTTTATCAATTTCATCAACAATGGCATCACCAAACTGAGATGTAGTTAAAGCTGTAGCCTCTACACCCATTTTTTTGAAACCTGAAGCGATATCTGGTGTGCCTTTTTTCTGGTTTATCACGCTTTTAATAGCTTTATATACAAAATCAGCAGCTTCTTTAAAGCCTAAATACTCAAGCATCATAGCCCCAGAAAGCGTAATAGAAAGGGGGTTTGCCATGCCTTTACCAGCTATGTCGTAAGCGGTCCCGTGAGTGCTTTCAAAAAGTGCATACCCATCGCCTATGTTTCCACTGGGCACATAACCAGGACCACCCACCAAAGCAGAGGCTAAATCCGATATGTAGTCGCCGTTTAAGTTTTGGGTAATTATAACGTCGTAATAATCTGGGTTTAACACAAGCTGCATGAGCATTTGGTCTGTGATAACTTTGTATAGCTTTGCCTGTCCTTCTTTTGGCTCTCCTTCTGTGATGATTTTACCTTCAAACTCTGGTTCTTTAGCCACTTCAAAAGCCCAGTTCATAAACATGCCTTCTGTGGCTTTCATGATGTTGCCTTTTCCCGCCACCGCTATATGCTTTTTATTGTTTTGAAGAGCGTATCTAAAAGCCTTTCTTACGTGTCTTTTGGTTTTAAACTCTGACATTGGTTTTACGGTGATACCTGCATCTTCTGGTATAGCATCTTCTGATACGTTCATCTCTTTTACAAAAAACTCTCTTACTTTTTTAAAAGCATCTGTCTTTGGCATATACTCTATTGCCATATATACGTCGTCGGAGTTTTCTCTAAATACCGCTACGTTTACTCTTTGAGGGTTTGGTATAGGGGATGGTTGTCCCATCCAATAAACTGGTCTTATGGCAGAATAAAAATCCATAGATTGGCGCAAAATCGCGTTCAAAGATTTTCCACCTTTTCCAACCGGTGTCCCAAGAGGCCCTTTTATGCTAACGACGCTTTGTTTTAAAAGTTCCAAAGTCTCCTTTGGCATCCTATCAAGGCCTTTTTGTTCTGCCATATCTCCCGCCAACACTTCTACCCAATATATCACTTTAGAGCCGTTGTAAGCTTTTGACATAGCTTTGTTAATTACCTTTATCATTTGAGGTGTTATTTCAGGGCCTATGCCATCTCCTTGGATAAAAGGTATTATAGGGTTGTTTGGAACTTCCAACGTTTTATCGGCTTTTAACTTGATAAAAGAACCCTCTTTGGGTATACTAACCTTAGAATCGTACCAGCATACGTTTTCCATCAAACACTCCTCAAAAAGTTGTCATAAAATATTAAATAATCTTATAAAAAAAGTCAAGTATTTTATACAAATTTTATTTTTTCGTAAGCTCTTACAAGATAGGGCTTCTCTATTTCATCCGGGTAAGGGACTGGCCTATTAACCTCTCTGAAAAAGTTCACGTTGTACAAGAAAGCTAGGTTAGCCTCTCCTATAATAGCTTTTATCTGCTCATCCGTTAAATCCAACGTGTCAAGATTAGCCCTATAGCTTTTTTTAAACTCCATTATATCTTTTATTTTATCAAATTCATAAAACCTTGTGCCTTTACCATTTTGCAAGTTTAAGGCGTTTCTTATCATATCTTTTATCATTTGACCACCGGATAAATCACCCATGTATCTTACGTAAGCGTGAGCTATAAGAAGCATAGGCTCATGTTTTGCTACATATTTTATTCTTGATATGTATAGTTGTATAGCCACCGTGGGATATATTTGCTCAAGGTAGTTTTCTCCAAAGTAAAACTTCAAATCTTCTATGATGTGGTCTTTTCTGAAAAGCTCCGGATAATAAATCTTAGATACGTAGGGGTTGTCTTTGTTTTGCTCTATAGCCTCTTCTAAAGTAGTGTATATATAATAATGGCCCGCTGTTATCTTCTTCATATCTTCAAAAGTGGTTTTGGCCTCTTGCATGTCCTGAGCCACAGTAGAGCTATCAGCCATGCTGTGTATATCCCAAATTCCTTCTCTTAAAAGCTTAGAAAACCCCATAACATCACTCCTCATCTTTGTAAATTTCTACCAAAAGCTGGTCTTTCAACTCCTGAACTACTATTATATGAGTATTGTAAATAAGCGGTTCTTTTTGTATGACATCAAGTTTTTTGTTGGCATAATAAACAGTAGCACCTTCTGGTACCACCCCTTTAAACTCTTTCATAGGATATGTTTTTACCATACCCGGTTTGCCTTTGTATCCATAACCAAGCCCCATTATAAAACTGGCAAATTTAGACATCTTACCCTTTGGACCCATCGGAGGCATCATCATAAAAATCTCCTACAATTGAATATTTTAATTATATAACATTTTTTAAAGTTTGCCACCTCTCGAAAAGCTTGAAAATTTATATAAAACTTACCAAGCAACGACAAGTCTGCCACGGCCTACAAGTCTACCACGATTCACAAGTCTACCACGATTTACAAGTCTACCATGGTCTATAAGTCTACCGCAACCAAACCTCATTGTCATTGCTTAGAGCACTTTTTTAAGATATTGACAAGATTGTTTTTATTTGATATAATTTAGTTTTATTTAGCTAGTGTAGCTCAGTCGGCAGAGCACGTGATTTGTAATCACGAGGTCGTGGGTTCGACCCCCACCACTAGCTTTTATTCAATCTCTAATATTCCTTTGAAAATCCTTGATAATCAATTAAAAGCTTCTTTTTTATTATATAAATATCTTTACGCGTAATTTGTGAATTTTATTATGCATA
>NZ_JBMFST010000013.1:0-29598 GCF_049967395.1 Hydrogenobaculum sp.
TGCTATTTTGTCGGATATCTCAGCGGATAAACCTGATATGTGTAATATATTCTCATATTGTTTTACTAGGTTTTCCATTTTAGCGAAAAATATGTATTTTGTAATGGAATCTATATGATTTTTATACAATACACCTTGACCCACAAAAGCTCCCAAAATCATAAAAATCTGTATAATCCATAGCTTAGCTTTAATGCTCACTGGCTATCTCCTCTGAAGATATATTTTGTTGTATAGATTTTGCCAAACCTTCAGCACCTATTTGATTTGCCAACGCTAAAGCTTTTTGATAATATAGTATAGCTTTGTCCCTTTTATCTTTATTGTCGTAATACCAACCCATATACTGATAGCCTACCGCTTCCCAGTACTTGTTGCCATTTACCAAGCTTAAACCCTTTTGTATATACGTTTTTGCATCTTTAAAATCTAAAAGCTTAAGATACAAAACACCCATATTTAGGTAAGTGGCACCTTCGTGAACTTTATCGCCTTTTTCGGCAAAAGCTTGAGAGGATTTTGCGTAGTAATGAAGAGCCTTGTGAGGATGGTTTAAATCTGCATAACAAAGAGCTATATTATTTAATATTGTGGGGCTGTTGGAATCCTGTTTTAGCGCTTTTTTATAAAATCTTATTGCGGAATCGTAATAGCCTTCCGAATAAAATATATGAGCTATGTTTGAAAGGTTGTCCACCATGCCTTTACTATCTCCAATAGACTTTGCTAATTTGTAAGCTTTTGTATAGTTGTCTAGCGCTTTTGATTTGTTGCCAGCCATATCGTAGCTAACGCCCATGTAGTTGTAAAGTGCCTCTTTTTGATAGCGAGTGTTTGCGTTTTTTGTGGCATTTTTCAAATAAGGTATAGCATACTTTGGCTCTCCTAAGGAAAGGTAAGACATTGCTGCGCACATGTTGTAGTTAAAATCGTATTTGTTCCATCTAAGAGATTTATTTGCCAGGTCTATGGCTTTTTGATAGTCTTTTGACTGAAGCAAGTTTATGCATTGCTCAGCATCGGCGTAAGATATACCAACAAAAATAGCCATTATAATTGCGAGTTTATATAACTTCATAAAAATATTTTAACAGTAAAGGCTTTGTTATATTATGATTTTAATTGTAGATTAAGTATAAATTATGTTTATAATAAATTTTATGATAGGGGTTGTTGGTTTTCCTATTTTATCTAAAAACGATAAGCCTTCAAACCAAAGAAGCCTACAAACTCAACAGGAGATAAACCAATTAAAAGCTATAGACCAAGACGTTAGGGCTCATGAGATGGCTCATAAAATAGCCGGTGGAGATTTGACAGGCCCAGTTAACTATAAATACGTGGTAGGGCCCAACGGCAAGAAGTATGCAGTAGGCGGAGATGTAAGCATAGATGTATCACCTGGCCCTACACCACAAGATACGATAAGGAAGATGGAAAGAGTGATAAAAGCTGCTTTAGCACCTGTTGACCCTTCTGCTCAAGATAGAGCCGTAGCTGCCCAAGCTCAAATGATGTTGGAACAAGCTCAAATTGAGTTGCAAAAAGAAGGTTCTAATATATCTGTTTACGCTTGACATGCTTCCACTTTTTGATGTTTCCTTTCCGATAAAGAGTTAAAAAATGCGATTGTCTCACCTGAGACTATGTCTTTTTCATTGTCCATGGTTACAATGTGGTAGCTGTTTGAAAGTTCTACAAATTTTTTAACCTTGCTTGGGGCCTTTTCATATATAAATTTTGCACCCTTTATGGAAGACAAATCGTCCTCCTTTGAATGAATTAAAATAAACGGTGCTTTTAAGAGGTTTATGCGCTTTTTAATATACTTAGCCATTCTTTTTAATTCTACTATAGTGGGTGCTGGTATCTTGTCGTAAGCCATGGTCTCATTTTTTTCAGATTTCATCATCTGCATAATCTTTTTTCTCATGGCTTCATTTTTTATACCAAAGGGTTCTTTTTCTTTCCAGTAATATATATGTTTAAGTGGTGTATAAAGTCCAAGGGGTAATAAAAATCTATACCAAGGTATTGCCCAACCGTCTATTTCCATGGCAGGTGCCCAAGAGCCAACACCGTCTATGTCTGGGAATTCCATACCGAGCATCAGAGAGAGCATGCCGCCTACACACAAACCAGCCACAAACACTTCGCTGTATTTGGCTTTTAAATTAAGGTAAAAGTTTTTGGCAAACTCGTAAAGCTCTTCCCATTTGATTTTTTTGAGCTCTTCTAAGCTGGAGCAGTGCCCAGGCAATATTGGAAAATATACATCGTAATTTGCTTTGGCAAAATCTCTGGCCACCCATCTTAGCTCTAACGGTGTGCCGGTAAGCCCATGAAGAAGTAAAACAGCCTTTTCGTTGTTGTTTTTTATAGAAAGCTCCATATCACATCGCCCTTTTGAAAAGTTGGTCTAAAAGCTCTATAGCCATATCTATTTCTTCATCTGTAATTTCTAAAGACGGTGCAAGCGTAAAGACGTTTTTATAATATCCACCTACATCCAACACTAACCCATATTTCTTACCTTTGTAATCAAGGTCTCCTTTTAGCCCTTCTTCTAATATCCTATCTGTTAGAGCTTTTGAAGGTGTAAAACCATCGCTTTCGCATACTTCTATTCTAAGAGCAAGCCCTATACCATCTACATCTCCTATATTTTTATATTTTTTCTTTAGGCTTTTAAGACCTTCTAAAAACTTTTTACCTTTTTGAGCCACTATGCTTTCATAATCTTTTTCTTCTATTATGTTCATGACTTCTACTCCGGCTCTTACTCCTATAGGATTTGAAGAAAATGTGGAATGAGTAGAGCCAGCTGGCCATATTTTGGGATTTATCAGATCTTCTTTTGCCCAAAGACCTGATAAAGGATTCATGCCGTTTGTTAAAGATTTACCAAACACAATGATGTCTGGCTTCACATCGTAATGCTCTATGCTCCACAATTTACCAGTTCTGTAAAATCCCATCTGAATTTCATCGTCTACCAAAAGTATGTTGGCTTGGTCTAGGATTTTCTTCAACCTTTTAAAGTATTCTGGTGGGGCTTTTACATAACCGCCGGTGCCTTGAATGGGCTCTATATAAAAGGCTGCATACTCACATTCGTTGGTTTTTGGATTGTATATAGAGTAATATTCTGATTCAAAAAGCTTTTCAAACTCTTTTACACAATAATAATCACAGCTATCCAAGTTCTTTCCGTAAGGACATCTAAAACAGTAAGGAAATGGTATAAAAAGCGCCCTATCGCCAAAATGCCCAAACCTTTCTCTATACCTATAGCTAGATGTAATAGCAGTAGCACCTAAAGTCCTGCCGTGGTATCCTCCCATAAAAGCAAAGTTTAAATTTTTCTTTTTGTAATTTCTTACAAGCTTTAAGCTATCTTCTATGGCTTGAGAACCACCTACGTTGAAATGCACTCTACCTTTTAGATTAAATCTTTTTAAATTAGCGTCTACTATCTTCTTTGATAAGACTACTTTTTCCTCAAAAAGAAATTGAGAGGCAAGCTGTCCCATTTTGTCCATCTGATCTTTTATAGCGTTGTTTATGCGCTCGTTTTTGTATCCGAAATTACAAGCGCTGTACCACATTTGTAAATCTAAATATGGTTTGTTTTCCTCGTCGTAAAGGTAAGACCCTTCAGAAGCTTTGAAAATTTTTGGAGGGTTTAGATAATGTACCGTATCACCCCAAGAGCAAACTTCGCTTTCTATCGATAGTATTTCCTCTTTCTTCATGCAATTTCTCCAATACAAAAGGTAATTGATTTATTATATCTTCAAAATATGAAAAGCTAGTGAAATGACTAACGTTTTGAGCTTTTAGAAAGTTTAACAGTTTGCTTTTAGCAAATATAAAATCAGCGTTTTTGGAGGCGCAGAAATCAGACATACCATCTCCTATATATATAGCCTTACCATCTTTTAGTTTTTGCACAAGATGGCATTTACAAACACCAAGCTGGCAGTCTTTTTGTGAATATCTGTAAAGGGTTTTAAATTTTTTGTTTATAAAGTAAAGGTTGTTGGCATATATTCCATCTATTTTTTCCAAATGATCTTTTAATATTTTTTTTATAAAAAGCCTAAAACCATCGCTTAAAATGTATACTTTAGCGTTAAAATTTGATTTTACATAATCCAAAAATTTTATGAAGCTTTTATCTATATGTACGTTGGATAGAAAATTCTCCAGTTGATCTTTTGTTATGTTTACCAAAGACATTTGAATATCAAGGCATTCTTTTGAAGTTATCTTGCCTTCTTTCCACAGCTTCTCAGCTTCTAACCATTCTTTAGATGCGAAGCGCTCCAAGAGCGCATCTACAGTATCTTGGAGCGTTATAGTGCCGTCAAAATCACAAAAAAACGTTGTTATTTTAGACTCTCCAGAGCTTTTAGTACGTCGTTATAGTCTGGTTCTGAGGTGATTTCTGGCACTAGTTGGAAATATTTTATAGTGCCGTCTTTGCCAACTATAAATATTGCCCTAGCCAAAAGCCCTTGTAATGGACCTTCCGCTATAAGTATGCCGTAAGCTTTGCCAAAATCTTTGTTCCTAAAATCTGAAGCTACAGCTATGTTTTCCACTCCTTCAGTGGAACAGTATCTTTTTGATGCAAAAGGTAAATCCATAGATACAACCGTGGTATCTACATCTTGCATTGAGCCAACAGCTTCGTTAAACTTACGGGTTTCGGTAGCGCAAACAGGTGTGTCCAAGGACGGAACAGCTATTATAAGCTGCACTTTGTCTTTAGCTCCACCTATCTTTTTGGTGGATAAATCTGTTAGCACGACTTCTACTTCAGGAGCCTTGTCTCCTACTTTTATATCACCTGAAAGTGATACATCGTTTCCTTTTAATTTGGTTTTGAGCATGTTTTACCTCCTAAGGTTTTGCCTATAAATAGTAAGTTTTTTGGCTTTTATTACAATGATTAGAAGCAGTTTTAATTTAAAAAAGCGTTTTTTGAATTCTTTTTCCAGAAGATTTTTCTTTAAATATTGTATTTAAATCCTTTATTAAGCTTTTCATATTAAAAGCCATAAAAAACTCTTCTACCTTTTGCAGGTCTATATTGTAAGATATTTTTAAATCCTCTAAATGTATATTTATCATATTTAGTATCTCTTCTGTGTTTAATTTAATAAGCTTGTAAGCCAACTCTAAATCTTCTTTTGAAGCTTCTTTAAAAGTTTTTTGTATTTCTTCCCAGTGATTTAATATGTTTTCTATAGAACCGTATTTTTCTAAAAGCTCAACAGCCTTTTTAGGACCAACACCTTTTATGCCTTTTATATTGTCTACGCTATCTCCGATAAGGGCAAGGTAATCTGCCAGCTTTGAAGGTGGTACGCCAAATTTCTCTATTACCGCCTCTTCGTCAAAGACCTTGTTGGTGATGGGGTTTATTACAATTATTCTTTTGTCTTCCACAAGTTGCATTAAATCTTTGTCTGGTGTGTAAATTGTAAGATTCTTGTTCCATTCTTTTGATTTATAAGCAATGTAGGCTATTATATCATCCGCTTCTAAACCTTCTTTTTCTAAAAGCCTTATACCAAGCAAATTTATCGCTTGTTTTATAAGGGGTATTTGTGAAACAAGCTCGTTTGGTGTTTCTTTTCTAGTAGCTTTATACTCTTTGTATATTTTATCTCTAACTGTCGGAGCAGGTAAATCAAAAGCTATAGCAAAGTACTCTGGTTTTTTAGTTTTTAGTATAGAAAATACGGCTCTTATAAATCCATAAAAAGCACCAGTCTCTAAGCCGTTTTCAGTTTTTAAAGAAGGTAAAGCATAATAACTTCTATACAAAAATGCAGAGCCATCTAAAACGTAGATTGTATCCATTTAAATGTTTTTCTCAAAATCCTCTGGTTTTATGTTTTCAATCCAGCTTCTTAAATCTTCTTCTGTTATGTTTAAGTCATCTTGAATCTCTACATCAGCGCTGTTGCTAAATAGCTCTTTGTTTACATATATTGGTGCGTCAAATCTAAGAGCTATATTTATAGCGTCGCTTGGTCTTGAATCTATGGCTAGTTCTTCCGTAGGAAGTTTTGAGTTTTGCAAGTGGATTGTTGCTATATACGTGTTGTTTTCTACTGAATCTATTGTTACCATCTTTACCGTATACCCTGTGCTTGTTAAAATATTTCTTATAAGGTCGTAAGTCATAGGTCTTGGAGAATCCATACCTTGCATATTCATTACGATGTTGTTGGCTTCAAAAACCCCTATCCATATGGGTAAAGCCAGATTGTCATCCTCTTTAGATTTCAAAACCACTATAGGCATTTGAGATATAGGATCTATTCCCATACCGCTAACGTAAACCTCTACCATTTTTAAAAACCTCCTTATTGAAAATAATAGTTATTTTTTGATAAAAATCAAGTGGGATTAAAGATAAAAGACTTTGATAAGGTGGCTGCCCTGTCGGACAGCCTTTATATGTTATTTTATTCTCCGCTATACTCTACTGAATCTATTTCTTCCATGAACTGTTCTGTTTGGAATACTATAAAATTTGCTATTTCATCGTCTGGCTTATCTGATAACTCGTCCATTATGTCTATAATCTTTTGATGTTTTGAACCATTTTCAGTGGTATATGTTACTTTTACACAAGGGGGATTTGCTCCCTCCTCGCATACTTCCATGTCAAGAGATGGGTCAGAAAGCATCTCTGATACTTTAAATACTATGTTTTCTATTCTTTTTTTATCCATACATCAATCCCCCGTTGTCATCATTACCATTTCTATACAATTTCTCTTGAGAAGGTCTGAGCACACATAAACACATACAGCGCATCCTTTACACCTGCTATAGTTAACCCATGCAACGTGTTTTTCGGAGTTATACATAAGTGTGTTTGGCTCTGGACAAAATAGTACGCATTGTTTACAGTTGTATTTAGCGCACTCAGACTCTTTAACATCAGCTACGTAGTACATTTATGCCTCCTTAAACAGTGATTTCTTCCAATACCCATCCATTCTCTTCAGCCATTCTGAAAGCTTCTTTTATAACTTGCATATTCTTTTCCAAGAGTTCTACCTTTTTCTTAAACTTCTTTTCTATGGCGCTGTCCAAAGAAGCTGTACCACCAGAAGCTACAAACGTATTACCCAAAAATCTTTCTTTTACAGCTTGCTCTATATACTCGAAATCCACAAGCCTTGTTATTCCAAAGAAAAGACCAATCATAGCCATATTTGTGGCAAGCTCTGTCCCTGCTATATCAAGAGCTATTTTCGTAGCTGGAAAGTTTATAACTTTTGTATTGAGTTTTTCCAATATGGCGTGGTCTTCTTCGGGTATTATATCAACATCTGTATTTATAATAACAAGTCCATCGGGTTTTAGACCAGAGTAAAAAGGCATTGTATAAGATTTTCCGTGTGTTATAACTTGCGGATGGTAAATCATGATTACGTTTGGATAAACAACTTCACCTACTTCGTATATAGGTTGATCAGAAGCTCTAACGTAGGCCTCTACCGGTGCCATGCGTTTCTCAGAACCGAAAAATGGCACCAAAGAAGCATATTTGCCGGCAGCTGACATAGCGTTGCCTAAAATGTGAGCAGAGGTCACAACCCCTTGACCACCAACACCAGCTATACGCATGTTGTACCTTTTCATATATATCCTCCTTAAGCTTTAACCTCTGCCATTTTCTTTTCTTGTTCTTCTATGTATTGTTTGGCTTCGTCTGTCATCCATTCATAAAAGCCAAAATCGTTCTTTTCTCTTTCTTTTGCATCTGCTAGCACTCTTTCTGTGGGTATCGAGTATTCTATGTTGCATGAGGTATAAACATGTATAAAGGTAGGTCCTATTTCCCTAGCTGCTAGTATTGCTCTTTTAATGGTTTTGGCTATCCTCTTGGGATTTGTAGGTGCCAACTTCGCTACATAAACACAGCCTGCAATTTTTGCTAATTCAACTGCGTTTATTTTGTCAAACTTTTTACCTTTAGGAGCCATCTTAAGTTGTACCCCTTTAGGTGACATGCCGCTTTCTTGCCCACCGGTGTTGCCGTAAACCTCGTTGTCAACCATTATAGTGGTAAAGTTTTCTCTTCTAAACCAAGAGTGCATCGTCATGCCAAAGCCTATATCCATTAGACCACCGTCGCCGGCCATAACTACGACGTCCTTTACCTTATCCGGAAATCTTATGTTAAGAGCGCGCTTTAATCCAGATGCAACAGCGTTTGTATCTCCGTAGTTTCCATAGATAAACGGCACAGCAGCTTGGGAAAGTGCTAACCTAGCGCATCCAGCAGTACCAAGGACTATGGTGTCTTCTGGTTTTGGTAAAGATGCGTAGAATATTCTTACAAAGTAAGCCATATAGCATCCTGCACACATTGGATGCTCTTCAACCAACTCTTTTATTTGGTCTATCTGTTGTACATCAATTTGTCTGCCAAACTGACCATACTTAACAAGGTCTACATAGTCCTTTGGCATGTATTTTTCAAATCCAGGTGATATTTTAACGTATTCTAAACCCATAACTTACCTCCTTAGGTTTTTAACATAATATTAAACAAGCACCGTCTTGTCTTTTTTGATGCCAAGAGCGGCATATATTTCATCCATTATGAGTTCTACTGGAAGCGTCATACCTCCGTAAGCTCTAGGTCTTCCTATAACATTATCGCTGTTTGGTATATTGGCTTTTATTTCTTTAGCAAGCCATCCTACTATGTTGTGTTCTGGCACTATAATAGCCTTTGCGTTTTTCAAAGTTTCCCTTACTTCTTTAGATGGGAAAGGAACTATAGATTTTATTTTTAAAAGACCGACGTTTAAGCCTTCCATTTGGGCGTATCTTACAGCTTCTCTAGCTTGGGCTGCTGCACAACCAGAAGCTGCTACAAATACTTCAGCGTCTGGATTTATGACTTCTATAGGACCGTTTAGATATTTATATATGTATTTCATAGCTCTCATGTTTGAAGACCATACTTCTTGTTGCCATACTTGGTGTATTAGATAGCTCATGAAGTTGGATTTTTGAACAGGAGCGTCTCTTTGTATTCTTGCTGGTGGTATTTCGCAATCTGTAGGTGGGACTGGTGCTTTGTATGGATCTCTTGGTGGAAGCTTCATATCTTCTGGAGTCATATTTACATAGCCTTTGGCATGGGTTACAAAGAAACCTTCTGTACATACGGCTATTGGTAGATATACATCTACCATCTCTGATATAGCAAAAGATGCAAGCGTAAAATCGAAAACGTCTTGCTGGTTTTCAGCGTGTAATACAACCATTCCACAGTTTAGAAGATATGATATCTCTACGTTGTCTGGTTGTATAGAAAGAGGAGCGTTTACAACCCTTGTTAAGACACCTAAGACCGCTGGTATTCTGTGCCCTGGCCATGAAGCTATTGCCTCTAAACCTCTTAAAAGACCTGGTCCAGATGTGGCTGTGAAAGCTCTTGCTCCACCTCTTACCGCACCTGCTATAGCTGACATGGCTCCGTACTCTTCTTCGGCTCTATAGTAATCTTTTAGATAACCTTGAGCCCATAAATCGCCCACCAAGTGCATGGTTTCTGATTGCGGGGTTATTGGATAGGCTATAGCTATATCTACATTGGCTCTTTTTACAGCTTCAGCCATGGCTTGTGAGCCAGTTATAAATTTCTTTTCCCTTGGAGCTTCCAAGAGAAGATAATCTGTTTCGACAACTTTTTGTTCTGGCATAAAAACCTCCAAAAATTACTCGGTTTCTTCTACAGTTTCACCCTTCCTTGGGTGTAATAAGTAAGCATAGTCTCCGTAATCTGCTATGTTTAACGTTTCGAAATGTTCTTTTGGTAGAGATGGGTTTTCTGGTGGTAGTTTGGGTTCCCACTTTATGCCAAGTTCCTCTCTTACTTTTACGACTACATCTCTAAATTCTAGTATTTTTTCAGCGTGAACATCCCTTATAGATACCATAGCGTCTTCATGACCCATCTCTGCGCAAAGGGCTATTGTAAAACAGTTTGTACCAGCTCTTATCATTCTTAGAGATAAGTTGGCATAATGGCAGTGAACTCCTACAAATATGCAAGCCTCTATTTTGTTGTGAAGTATGGTAAGGTTTGGGTGGTTTGGATTTATCTCAGCTTCTGGATCTATCTTAGGATATTTTGGCCTATAATCTGGCATTGGTATTATACGGCAATTAGGTATTTCTTTTGCAAGTTCTAATACTGCTTGAGCTTTTTCTATGGCAGAAGCGTTGTATCCCCACAACACTAATGGCCCAGGAAATATAGTAGGATTTTTTCTTGTGAGCATTGCCAATGCCGCTTCTCTCATAGCTGTTTCTTCGTCTACCCATTCACCGTACAAAAGAGCTTTACCTGGAGGAGTTATTTGAACACCTTCAAAAACTGCAGGCGTAGGTACATAACCAGATGGACCTGGCGTGATAATCTTTGCCATAATATGGCTACCTCCTTGAGATGATTTTAAAAAGATATGCAAAGAAATTAAATTGTCAAGATTATTACACATGATAAATAGCAATGATAAATTACACATTAGTATTATGAAATTGTATTTACTAACTTTAAAATATAAAAATCACACCATGAAAATCTTCGTAAATACTTACTGATGTTATTTATATCATATTATCATATTTTAATCGAGAGAGTTTTTAAATATTTCCAATTTAAACTCTAGGTATTTAAGCCATTTTTCTAAATGTTCCTTGGTTTTTGTAGAAAGCGTTATTATATCTGCTTGTGGATTTACTTCCTTAACATAGTTTTTGGCTTTTTGCAGGTCAAAATCAAGATATTGAATTAGATCTATCTTGGTTATCACGACTAAGTTTGCGCTTTTAAACATAACAGGATATTTTACAGGCTTATCTTCTCCTTCAGTGGTGGAAAAAAGCACAACGTTCATGTGAGCCCCCACATCATAAGCGGCTGGGCATACCAAATTCCCTACGTTTTCTATAAAAACTATATCTAAATCTTCTATGCCTAGGTTATGTATACCATCATGCACCATAAAAGCATCAAGATGACAAGCTTGTCCTGTGGTAATCTGATAGCTTTTTGCCCCTTTTGCTTTTATTCTCATAGCATCGTTGTTGGTTTCTAAATCTCCTTCTATGACGCCTATTCTTATCTTATCTTTTAAGGCTTCTATAGTAGCTTCAAGTAAAGATGTTTTACCAGATCCAGGAGAACTCATCAAATTTATACAAAGCACCCCATGCTCTTCAAAGTGTTTTCTATTTGACATAGCTTGTTTATCGTTTTTATCCAGTATGTTTTTGATAACATCCACCACTTTTTTATCTTTTATTTCGTGCTCGTGATGGTTATGATGATGGTGCTCTTCGTGATGGTGTTCTGTTATTGAACATCCGCAGTCTTTACACATGGCTTTTACCTCCTAAATTGTTTAAATCTTTTAAAATATCTTTTAACCTTCTAACAGAATCTTCCATATCTTCTTTTGGGGCTTGCAACATAAATGGAAACGAATTTATCTCTAAAATCTCAAGAATTGGCTTTTTCTCAACGTCGTGGACTACACCGAGCCAAACGCCTATTAACGACGTTTCTTTGAAAGTTATATACTCTCTTTTGGTTTTGTATTCTATCTTTATGCTACCTTCTCCAAGCACATCCAGTAGAAATTCTTTATCCTCTTCGGAAAGAGGTATTTTGTTTGTATAAATTATATGGTTTTCTCCCGTTTTTATAAAATCTTCAAGAGCTTTTGTTATTTCATATAATATAGGTACAGCGTTCATCAACATAAGATACCTCCATAAAATGCTTGTCCAAAAGATATGCCACCATCGCCGGTGGGAATTTTCTTATTGTAAAACAAATTTATGCCGTCAACGGCTTTTAGCTTTCTCATCAAAGGTCTGTTGTAAAACACACCTCCAGATACCACAACGTTTTTGGCTTTTAAAAGCTTGATAACAGACACAATGATTTCAAACAACGTGTTTATAAATTTAGAAGCCATTTTATCTATATCTTTTTCTTTAAATATATCTTCAAAAGATATGATTATTTCGTTGTTTGATATTTGAAAATCGTAGTACTCCGCTGATTCTACATACTTATCTTCTACCATCATAGCCCCTTTTGCTTCGTAATCTACTTTCTCTATTAGCCCCATAAGATATGCCACCATATCAAAAAGCCTTCCTATAGATGATGTTTTTGTAGTGTTTATGTCGTTTTTCCACATTTTATAAAGGGTTTTTAACTCTATTTCTTCAAAGTCAAGCTTTTCTATCAAAGGATGGTTAAATGCTTTATCTTCTAAAAGCTCAAAAAGTAAGCTTAGCACTATTCTTCTTGGGTCTTTTATTGCTGCTTCGTTTCCAATGAGTTTGTAGGGCTTTATAAAAAATCCCCTTCTTAAGTTATAAGCGTTACCTATAAAAAATTCACCTCCCCAGATAGTCCCATCTTCCCCGTACCCTGTCCCATCCCACGCTATACCCAATATTTCTTGATCTGGAGAGATGTTGTGCTCTGCTATTACCGAGAGTATGTGGGCCTTGTGATGTTGAAGGGTGATAACATTTGAAAATCTGCTTTTAGCGTAAATGCTACTAAAAAAGTTCGGATGCATATCACATACTACTATATCTGGTTTTACATCGTAAAATCTCAGAAAATCTTCTAACGTATGTTTGTAATGCTCTACGGTTTCTACACTATCTAGATCCCCTATGTGAGGACTTAATACAATGGTATTGTTTTTGAAAATGCTTATTGTGCTTTTAAGAAAAGCTCCCATACCAAGAGATACGGCTTTTGCGTACGTGTTTACATATATTGGTTTTGGAGTGTAAGATCTGGCGCATCTTATTATCGTTAAATCATCATCTATTAGCTTTACTACAGAGTCATCCACTGGTCTTTTTATGTTTCTATTGTGCATAAAAAAAGCATCCGCTATATCTTTTAGCTTGGTTTTTGCTTCTTCGTTGTCTTTGCAAATAGGAGTATCCGATACGTTGCCAGAGGTGGCTATTATAGGAAAATCTATAAAATCAAAAAGCCTTAGGTGAATGCCCGTGTATGCTAAAAATGCCCCTACGCTTGAGAGTCCTTTACAAGCTTCTTCAAAGTATGGGTGTCTTCTTTTTATGAGTACTATGGGTTTTTGAGCTGATGTTAAGGCCTTTATCTCATGCTCTGTAGGTTCTAAGTATTTTAAAGCCTCTTCTAAAGATTTAAACATAACCGCAAAGGGTTTTGAAGAGCGTTTTTTTCTACGTCTTAATTTTTTAACGGCTTCATCATCCAAAGCGTTGCATATAAGATGAAATCCTCCCAGACCTTTTAGGGCTATTATCTTTGAATCTCTTAAATCTTTTGCCATTGTTTCAAATACGTTTTCTTTTAGAACATTGCCTTCTTTTTCATACCAATAGACTGGCCCACAGCTAGGACAGGATATCGCCTCTGCGTGAAAACGCCTATCTTCTTTGTTTTCATACTCCTCTTTGCATTTTTGACACATAGTAAACACGTTCATGGTGGTGTTTTTTCTATCGTATGGAATATCTAAAACTATGCTAAACCTCGGGCCACAATTTGTGCAATTTATAAAAGGATATTTGTACCTTCTGTCGCTGGGGTCGTTAAACTCTTTTAAACAATCTTCGCAAAGTCCCATATCCGGTGGCACGCTTGGATTTTTGTCGCCAAAGGCTTCTGACTCTTCTATTTTAAAATCCTTAAAACCAACGTAATCAAGTGTATTTATGTTTATTTCCTCAATTTCTGAAAGAGGAGGTTTTTTGGCTTTTAGCATATTGATAAATTTGTCTATATCTACATTTTCTACTTCTATTATTACTCCGGTTGCAGTATTTGATACAAATCCTTTTGCACCAAGAGACTTTGCTAAGTTGTAAACAAAAGGTCTAAAACCTACTCCTTGGACTGTACCTTTCACTAAAAGCCTAAAACGTTTTTTCATACTTCAAGCTCTAACGTCCTTAAAATAAGCTCATCACCTTTTGTAAGCTTTACCTTGAAACTTCCGCACTCTGGACATCTCATAGAGTATCTTTCCAAAGAAAATTCTTTTTGGCATTCCATACAGTAGATGTGCGGCTTTTGAAATTCTAAAATAAGTTCTGCTTCCGATGCGACGGTATTTTCTTTGAAAGTATCGAAAGCTGTTTTTAAAAGATGAGGCTCTACTCCAGATACCTCGCCTACAACAATATATATTTTTGATACAGAGCTTGCGTTGTAATCTCTTGCTATATCTTCTACTTGCCCTAACAGCGCCTGGACTATTGAAAACTCGTGCATATTAGCATATCCTTGGTAATAGCTCACCGGGTGCTTCTTCTAAATATCTAACGCTTCCATAAAGAGTTTTTACATAGGCTCCTTCTTTGCCTTTTTTAATGACTTCTCCCACAACCTTTGCTTTTTCTGTTAGTTTGTGGCTTTTAAGAATATTAAAAGCTTTTTCAGCATCACTTTTTGGTATAGCCATTATAAAAGTGCCTTCACAAGCCAAAGAGTATGGTTCTATACCAAGGATATCACAAAAGCCTCTAACGGATTGTTCTATAGGTATATCTTCTTCGTTTATTAAAATCTCCACATTTGAGCTTTTGGCAAACTCGTTTAATACACTTGCAAGACCACCTCTTGTTAAATCTCTCATGGCGTGAATCTCTATATCTTCTTTTAAAAGAGGCTCTATAACCTCCCACAAAGAAGCGCAATCAGAACTTATATCTATATCAAAATCGTTTCTAATAGAAAGTATTGTAGCGCCGTGATTGCCTATAGGTCCTGATACAATCAAAATATCGCCCTCTTTTAAATTTGTAGAAGATATACCCTCTTTCAAAAGCTTTCCAATACCTGTAGCATTTATATATATCTTATCGCAAAAGCCTTTTGGGACTACCTTTGTGTCAGCCGTTATTAGCTTTATACCAGTTTTGCTGGCTTCTTCTTTTATAGAGATGACTATTTTTTCAAGCTCTTCAAAAGAAAGCCCCTCTTCTATAATAAAACCCATACTCATGTAAAGAGGCTTTGCTCCCATTACCGATAGGTCGTTTACAACGCCAGCCACACTCAACTTTCCTATATCACCACCTTTAAAAAATATGGGACTTACTGTAAAGCTATCTGTTGTAACGGCTACTTTACCTTCTAAGCTTAAAATAGTTGCATCTTCGTTTGTTAAAAGCTCATTTTTTAGATGTTTTAAAAAAATCTTTTCTATAAGCTCCCTCGTTTCTTTGGCACCACCACCGTGAGAGAGCTTTACATACATAACTCTACCTCTTGATACTTGTAGTAAGCAGCACATGCTCCTTCAGAGGACACCATACAAGAACCTATGGGGTTTTCGGGTGTGCATAAATTTCCAAAAAGCTTGCAATCTGTTGGTTTTGAAACGCCTGTTATAACCTTTGGGCATATGCAAAGAGGATGTTCTTTTGAAGCTGGTAATTTCACATCAAAGACTTTTTCTGCGTCAAATATCTCGTAATCGTCGTTTATCTTAAGAGCGCTTTTAGGCAAGCTACCTATCCCTCTCCAGCTAAAGCTATCCCTTGTATCTAAGGTTTCTTCTATTAGTTTTTGGGCCTCTTTGTTGCCTTCTTCTGTAACAGCCCTTGTGTAGGCGTTTTCTACTTTTCTTTCACCTTTTATATGCTGGTCCAAAAGCATGTTTATGGCTTTTAATATATCAAAAGCCTCAAAACCAGATATAACTATAGATACATCAAACTCTTCATAGATTTTCGTGCCAGTTATAACACTGACATGACCAGGTCCTATGATACCATCTATATGAGAAATACCAGAGTTTAGTATATATCTTACGGCTGGCGGTGTCATCACATGGTTTGATACTACAAAAAGATTTTTCAATTTATGCTCCTTTGCTTTTTTAAGAAGCACTGCCGTTGGCGGAGTAGTAGTCTCAAAGCCTATAGCAAAGAATACAACGTTTTTATTTGGATTTTGAAGAGCTGTATCAAAGGCTTCCAAACAAGAATACACGCTTCTAACGTCGCATCCTGAAGCTCTCATGTCTAAAAGAGATTTTCTGTGAGAACCTGGCACTCTTAACAGGTCTCCGTAGGTGGTAAATATGGTGTTTGGGATTTTGGCAAGCTCAATGGCCAAGTCTATCCTATCCATAGAAGCAACACAAACAGGACATCCAGGACCGTGTATAAACTCTATGTATCCTTTTAAAAGCTTATCTATACCGTATCTCATTATAGCGTGGGTATGTCCACCGCAAAACTCCATTACCTTTATAGGTTTTCCTAACTTTTCTACTTTTTTTATAATTGTGTCTTTGGCTTTTAATATAACTTCCTTAGAGTTCAAATTCGTTTTCATAATCTAACGCCTCTTCAAAAAGCTTAAGACTTTCTAAAGCATCCTCTTCAGAAAGCACTTCTATCGCAAAACCAACATGCAAAAGCACGTAATCCCCAACCTTTGGTTTTGGATTTAACAGTTCTAAAGAAGCTTTCCTTCTAACACCCATTGTATCTACTATGGCTATGTTGTTTTCTAATATCTCTACTATCTTAGAAGGTATGGCAAGACACATAAAGTCCTCCTTAGGAAGGAATTTTCTCTGAGATTTCTACACCTAAATTTCTTAACTCTTCCAAAACTACCTTTATCAAATCTTCTAATTTTGAAGCGGTTTTCTCGTGAAGTTCCAAAGACACCTCAAAGCTAATCGGTTCTATACCTACAAGCACAAGGTTTTGTCTGACAGGCTTTCCTATTACCTCTAAAAGCGCCAAGACTTCAGAAAAACCCACTTCATGGGCAGACAGTTTATGTTTTAAATAATATTTTTTCACCTCTTCGTTTTTAAAAATATATATAGTCCCGGGTGGCTTGCCGCCCATCACAGCGTCCACCACCAACAAGTTATCAACACCGTCTTGCAATATATATAGTATTTCAAGACCGAGAGTCCCAGCATCTATGATTTCTATAGAAGGATTAAAAGCATATCTTTTTTCTATAGCTCTTATGGTATGCACACCAACCCCCTCATCTTGCATGAGGATGTTGCCTATACCCATTAGTATTGTTCTAAACTGTGGCATGCTTGTCATATATCTGTTATATCCGCTGGTGTGTGTTCAAAAAATTTGTTGCCATTTACCATAGAAGACACTTCTCCGTCTTTTTCTAATATATCTTCTCTTATTACCATATAAACGTGTATCACTACAAAAAGTACTATAAGCCAGGCTACTATATGATGCCATCTGTGGACTTGATATTCTCCACCTAGCATCGGTATTATCCACCCAAAAAGCTTATCCCAAAACCCACCTGGATTTGACCTTCCATACATTGCAAACCCAGTTATCACTTCAAAAATCAAAAGTAGAAAAAGTCCAAGATAAGCTGTCCTTGCCAAAGGATTTCTTACGTATGGTTTGTGGCTTTTGGTAATAAAAAGATAGTTTTTTAAAGTATCAAAAGCATTTTCCCAATAAGCTTTTGTCCAAAATTTAGGTATTATAAGTCTATCGGCTTTTCTAAAAGGTATTATGCTAAACCTTAGAATAAGAGCTGCAAGAAGGATATAGCCAAAGCTAAAGTGCAAAAGTCTTATGTAGTTCATTGTAAGAGCGTGAAGGTCTCCAAAAGTGGCGCTATAGCCTACGTTTCCTATAAAAAATGGGTTTCCTATGTATATACCAGTTATAAACAAAACACTTATAGCCAAAGCCCATACCCAGTGGGCGATTCTTAGGGATGGGCTAAATAGATAATATTTTTTGGTTTCTTTATCCATAACAAGTCCCTCCTATGTTAAAAGAAGTAACCTCTTCTCCTTCTGTGTTGTAAACGTGAGTAGAGCAAGCAAGACATGGATCAAAAGAGTGCACGCTTCTTAAAATCTCAAGAGGTTCTTTGGCTATAAGGACTATTGTATCTTGCATAGATCTTTCAAAAGCACCTTGCTGACCCTTTTCGTCCCTTGGAGAGCCGTTCCATGTGGTGGGCACTACCGCTTGATAGTTTTCTATCTTTGCATCTTTTATAATACACCAATGCCCTAAAGCACCTCTTGGGGCTTCAGATATACCCACTCCCTTTGTAGATTTTGGCCAAGTGGACGGTTCCCATTTTTCCATGTTTGCCACAGACGTATCACCAGCTTTTATGTTGTCGTAGAGCTTTTTAAGAAAATAGTTAGATGCGTTTGCTCCAAGCTGGCATTCTAAGGCTCTTGCCGCGGTTCTTCCTACGGTGGTGGGCATCCATACGTGAGGTGGTAAGTTTAAAAGCTTTGAAACAAGATCTATTTGATTTACCACCATTTCATCCATCCAGGAAGGTTTTATATGCCCTTGCTTTACGGCTGTATATACTATCATATACCTTGCCAAAGGCCCTACTTCAGCGGGTAAGTTCTTCCATCTTGGTGATTTTATCCAGGAGTATTTGCCGTCTTCGTTTAAATATTTCCAATGGGTTTTTGTGCCTTCTTTTGGTCCTGTATAGTAAGGGTCTGTTATACCGTTCCAAGGGTGTAAGCCCTCGCTGTTGTTTGGATATTGGTACCAAGAGTGTGTAACCCACTCCTGAATTATATCTGGATTTGTTAAATCTTCGTTGGTAATAGGATAATATTTGGCCTTTTCTACGCCTTGAGCGAAGTTTTCCACCACTCCGTTTGAATGGTAGAGTATCTTCTGGTGATAATCACCATTTTTTATGCTTTTATAAGGTTCATCTGGAAAATCTCCATATCCTAATACCCTTTCTTTGGATAACCCACCGCCGTAAGTCCAGCCTTTTTGGATGTATATTTGGCCTATAGCAAGAAGGTCTATTAGATAGAATAAATTTGTAGCCTCGGCTTGGGTATAAACAGCATCTTCCACCACTGCAAGGCGCTCCATATTTATGGGTGCATTCATATCGTTCATAGATATAGAACAGTTCATACCGCCTACTATGTAATGAGGATGTGGGTTTTTACCACCAAATACTACGTGTGGTATAACAAGCTCTCTTTGAACATCCAACATATTTAGATAATGAGCTATTGCTATAAGATGCACCTCTGGTGGCAACATCTTATAATCTGGATGGTCCCACCAATTGGCGGCAAATATACCAAGTTGTCCACTTTGCACTAAGTTTTTTATCTTGTCTTGGAAGGTTTTAAAATAACCAGGGGTTGCTTTTGGAAATTTCCTCGGGTAAGCGTTGCCCCCAAGAAAATCCGTATACAAGGATATAATACCGCCGTAGGTTTGAAGTATTTGGTTTTGAAGAGCAGCCGTAGCTACAGGATCTGCTTTTATCGCCTCTAAAGGAGATACCCAATCAAGGGCGTGAAGGTGATAAAAGTGTACCAAATGGTCATGTGAGTATAAAGTACCAAGCATTATGTTTCTTATGTAGTTTGCATTTTTTGGTATTTCTATATCAAGAGCATCTTCTATATTTCTCACAGAAGCTAAAGCGTGAATGGTAGTGCAAACTCCACATATACGCTGTGTAAAAGCCCATACTTCTCTTGGGTCTCTATTTCTTACTATAAGCTCAATACCACGCCACATTGTACCTGCTGATACAGCGTTTGTTACTTTATGAGACGATTCATCTACCTCTATCTCTAATCTTAAATGTCCTTCTATTCTAGAAACTGGGTCTATTACTACTCTTGTGCTCATAATCAATCCTCCTTCTTACCAGAACGTATTTTACTTATTACACCGTGAGCTACTGCTCCAGCCGCTGCTGCTCCTACTGCTACCGCACCTATTTTATCTGCGTTTGATTCTGTACCTATAAAGGGTATATTTTGCTCTCTACTATAAAAGTTTCCGTTGTCCCAAAATCCATCCGCTGAACATCCAATACACCCATGACCAGATTGTATAGGGTAAGAAAGACCGTTGTACCATCTTAGATTTCCGCAAGAATTATATGTAGTAGGACCTCTACATCCCATCTTGTAAAGACACCATCCTTTTTTAGCCCCTTCATCGTCAAATTGCTCTACATACATACCTTCGTTGAAAAATGCTCTTCTATAACATGTATCGTGTATCCTATTTCCGTAAAACATTTTGGGCCTTCCTTGAGAATCCATAGGTGGCAACTTTCCAAAAAGCACCGTATACATAATAGTTCCAGTCATTACTTCTGGTATTGGTGGGCATCCGGGTATTTTCACTATAGGCTTATCCGTTATTACTTTGTGAATAGGTACTGCGGTGGTGGGATTTGGCTTTGCCGCTTGCACACATCCCCAAGATGCACAAGAACCCCATGCTATCACAGCTTTTGCCCCTTCTGCCGCTTTTTTAAGCCCCTCTAAGAAAGGTTTGCCCCCTACAACACAATACATTCCATCGTCTCCAAGAGGTGGATTTCCCTCTACTGCCAATATATATTCTCCGTGGTATTTTTTCATTATATCGTCTTTATGCTTTTCCAACGCTTCTCCTGCCGCTGCTGATAGCGTATCGTCATACTCTAAAGATATCATAGTAAGAAGCACGTCGGATGCTAAAGGTGTGGCTGATCTTATGAAGGATTCAGAACAACAGGTGCATTCAAGCCCGTGCACCCATATTACCGGTACTCTCGGCTTGGTTTCCATGGCTTCTACTATTTTCGGTATCATAGCAGGTGGCAAGCCCATAAGACCAGTGATAACTGCGGAGAACTTAAGGAACTCCCTCCTGCTGACCCCGTGTCTTTTAAGCGCTTCCCAGAAGGTTTCTTTTCCATCTATCATAAAAGCCTCCTTATGAATAAATATTCATTAATTATGTTAACACTTTAGATGTTACTTGTCAATGATTTCTCTTTATAAAAGCATAAGACATATTTATAGGTTTATAACAAGTGTATTATTACACAAAAGTCCTTTAACATCTTGGGTGAAATAGTGGCTTTTTTGGTGTTGCAATCGGTACTACGGTTTTCTATAGTACGCATAAGACAGTGGCTCAAATTTCTACTAAAAACGTAGAAACAAGCGCAGGGGGATTTTTAGACCATAAAATTAATGTCAAAAAGACTTTGGATGCTTTGAGAAAGCTATTGCAAGCCATCACGCTAATACAAAGCTATTGACTGATGTAGCTAAAGAGTTTAAAATAGAAGTTTCTAAATTTAGGTTTTAGGATTTTGGTATGAAAAAGGCTATTTTTGCTTTAGCTTTTTGTTTTATGGCATCCAACTCTTACGGTGTTTTGCTAAAAGCCTCAAACGATGAATTTGCAGATGTAGGCTTAAAGCTTTCTATATGGGCTCAAGATAACGGCAAAGTCACCACCAACGATCACAAAAGTGTAAATTTTTCAGTGGAAAACGCAAGGCTTTACTTTGCGGGGCAGATTAACCCAGTGGTGCAGTTTGGTGCAAATATAGACTTTTCTGACAACAATGTTTTGACACCAGATGGCTCTGCTCGCTCTCACGATAAAATGCAGTATACCATAGTAAAAGACGCTTTTATAAATTTTAAATTTAAAAAATCTTTTCAGGTTACCGCTGGTCTTTTCTTAGACCCATGGTCAAGAATTCCTTTGGAAGATTTGTACTCTTTTATAGTGCCCATAGAAGATTACAACCCCGGCGTTTCTGAGATAAATGTAGACGGTGCTAGGCTTTTACAAACAAACTATGCTGTAAACCCAAATTACCTTAACTATGAAGGTGTTTATAAGTTTAAACCTTTTATAAAACCCCTTGTGCCTTTGACATTTGGTTCCGATGTAGGAAACGCCTTTAGAGATACAGGCGTAGCTATTTGGGGCGATGTAGCAAAACATACGGCGTTAAAGTACTATATTATGTTAGGTAACGGAAGATACGACTATCAATATGGCTCCAACGCCAAAAGCAACCTAAAATACGGTTTTAGAATAGAACTTACACCTACGTTTTTAGGATATAAAGGAGAACCAGATTACGTAGATAAAGACACGTTTTTTGGAAAAAGAAAAACCCTCACATTTTCTTTTGCTTACCAGCAGCAAAAAATAGACTGCTCTAGCTCTTGGCTAAACAGTGCAAATGAATCAAATATATGTAATGGTCAAACATCTTCTACCACAGCAAAAGCCTATACGTTTGATGTACTGTGGGAACAAAGGTTTGGTGATTTTGTACCAAACTTCCAAGGGGCATGGCTTCTTCAAAAAGATTTAGGTTATGCAAAAGCAGGTAATACGATAGCTCAACCAGAAGCAAAAGGATACTACCTTCAAACACAGCTTTTATACGATAAGTATATCGGCATAGGTAAACCGGCTATTGTATTAAGGTATGAGGAAGACGAAAACAAAAACTATTACGTAAACCCAGTTAGCCAAAACTCTTTTATAACCACAAAGCTTTTTCTGACGGATATATTTATAAATTATTACATAGACAACGAAAACGCAAACGTGTCTTTTGGTGTTCAGTTTGTAAACCCAGATGCAAACCTTATAAATGCCACTTCAAATGGAGAAAATACGCTTAGGGCTTTTAACGATTGGTCTTTGGCTTTTAGAACGGTGTTTTAATATCACAATCTTTTTAAGTCTATCGTAGCTTTTCTTGTGACTATCCTTATCAATTTTGGAAAATCGTTTTGATGTGTTGAGCTATCGTACCAGATAATTACTTTTCTTACGTTGTTGCTGTTTTTTACGTTAAAAAAATATATTTCGTTTTGCACGTTTTCTTCGGGTATTACGCTGATGTTTCCAACTTTTAGCTTAGAGCCTATATCGTAATGGGAATTGGTAAGCATGGATACAAAAAGCGGTATCCAAGCTTTTTCTTTCATTATTTCTTCTTCGTTGTATATACGTTTTTTGCCGTTGGTTATTTCCTCTAAAAAGTAGTTGTCGCCATTCTTTTTAAACTTAAATTCATAGCTGTAAAATATTGAAAAAAGTCCTTTTGTTTTACCTTCACAATCTATGTCTTGCGGGCTTTTAATATCAACTGTTACAATTCCTGCCGATAATCCCACAAAGTTTGCCTCATACTTTACGATGGTATCTCCATATGAAAAGCCAAAAATTAAAAGCAAAAGTATAGATATAAAAAACCTCATCTATTTTAATATAACGATTTTTTAGTTTAAAATATAATTTTTCCCCAATGTGTTATAATAAAAGCATGAAAAACGTGTGTAAAGTAGCATGGAGTATTACTCATCAAGAGTTTACGGTGACGGATTATTATTATTTCTCTATTATTGAGAAAAAGGCTCCTGAGTTTGGCCTTCAAATTGACGAAGTGGATTCGTGGGATAAGTTGTTTGAGTACGATACGATAGTGTTTAACTATCCAGAGATTCCATTTACGGAAAAAGAAGTCCAAGACGTTGTAAGAGCGGTAGAAGAACTTGGTAAGAAAGTTATATTGTTGGGTTATTACAAAAACGAAGACCACATAGCAGACACTTGCAATACGTTGGCTAGGGCTTTTGGCATGGAGCTAAATCCGGATGAAATAACGGACGAAGTGTCAAACTACGACGGGGATAAGTATTTTGTTAAAAGCACAAAGATAAGAAGATACAACAAAGGTTTAGACAACAAGGTAAACGTGAACTCAGTGGTATTACCCTGTACATGCTCTATAAAAACTATTATGCCGGATATAAAGATAGTGGTTGCCGGAGAAGAAACCGCAAAATCAAATATGGAACATTATCCTCTTTTGATAGCAGATCATATTGCGCCTGTAAGCGGTGGATATTTTACGCTTGCCGGGACCTGTGTGTTTTGGGACAACTATGCAATAAGGCTTGAGGATAACTTAAACTTCGCTATGAACATGCTTTGGCATGAAACACCACCTCAAGAATCTTCTGTAGGTAAAGCTGTAAGGTTTGGATTGTAAAGGCGACGAGCGGATTTGAACCGCTGTAAAAGGGATTTGCAGTCCCGCGCCTCGCCTCTCGGCCACGTCGCCTAGGTAATATAGTATTATATCATATAAAACTTTTAAAGTGATATGGTTTTTATCAGTTCATCTACACTTTTTACTGGGCTTAAACATGTGTAATCTTTGCAAGCTATAAATTTTTCTTCTGATGATTCTTCGTGGTAAGGAACTATGTTTGGTAAGTAATGTTTGTAAAGTTCTTTTACCCTTTCTTGGGCTTTTGATATAGGCATAGAAAGTAAAAGCTGATAACCCTTTTTAAACAGTAAAAAGCTTGTCATAAAGAAACTGCAAGCGGTAGGATTTCTAGATAGCATATCCGAGTATATAGAAGATAAAATTTCGTAGCGGTTTTCGTATATATCTTCTTTTGTTATAAAAAATAGCTCCACAAGGTTTAAGCCCATCACGGAGTTTCCAGAAGGTATAGCTCCGTCGTAAAGAGGCTTTTGAGGTATTAAAACATCTTCTCCTACGCTAAGGTAAAATCCTCCAGAGTTTTTATCCCATAGTTTTTCAATCGTTTCTTTTGTCAGAGAAATAGCTTTTTCTAAATGTTCTTTTGAAAACGTCGTTTTATAAAGAGAAAGGTAAGCTTTTATAAGATAGGCATAATCGTCCAGCATAGGCTCTATAAACTTGTTATGGTTTAAGGCATGTTGTAGTGGATATTGCGATATCAGAAGCAGGTTTTTAGTTGCCATATCAATAAACTCTTGTTCTTCAAACACTAAGTAAGCTTCTATAAGAGCCCAATCCATCATGGCGTTTTGATCAAGAAGTATTTTGTCATCTACAAGAGGCTTTTTTCTTTTTTCTCTAAAAGCCTTTAAAGCTTGTAGTTCATCTTCAAACAACAACGTTGGCTCTTTTGCATAGAGTACGTTTTTCCCTGTGTAAACTCTTTTTGCTTCATCAAGGAAATTCCCTTCTTTTTTTATATTGAAAAATTCTATAAATTTATCAGCTTTTTCTTTTAGTATGTCTTTTATTTCCTCGTAGGTCCATAGATAAAATCCGCCTTCTTCTCCTTCTGTGTCGGCATCCATTGATGTATAAAAAAATCCATTTTCGTATAAGTTTTCTTTTACAAAGTTTATTGTTTTGTAAACTGTATCTTTGAAGATTTCGCTTTTTGTAAGCCTGTAAGCTTCAGAGTAAGCCAATATAGCCATCGCCTGGTCGTATAGCATTTTTTCAAAGTGGGGTAACAACCAATATCTGTCTGTTGAATACCTGTGAAATCCACCGCCTACGTGATCCCATATACCGCCTCTTCTCATGTTTAAAAGTGTAGATAAAGCCATGTTTTGAAAAGGCTGTTTTTGGCTTTTAAGAAGAAACAAAATATTGTGAAGGCTTGGAAATTTAGGAGTTTCGGAAAACCCACCAAACTCTTCATCGTAGCGATTTGCAAGACCAAACAACGCTCTATCTATAAAGTTTTCGTTTAGCTCTTTTTTTTCAAAAGAATTCATGAATTGCTTTAGCTGTTCTACCAACCTTTTTGATTTTTCTATTATGTTTTTGCTATCTTTGTCCCATAAGTCTTTTATTTGGTTTAAAAGCTTTAAAAATGAGGCTTTTGGAAAGTAGGTGCCTGCAAAAAATGGTTCTTTCGTTGGCGTCAAAAATACTGAAAGCGGCCAACCGCCAGAGTTGTTTAAAAGTATGCAGTATTCCATATAAAGACTATCTATGTCTGGTCTTTCTTCTTTATCTACTTTTATACTTACAAAGTGTTTGTTGAGAAAAGAAGCGATCTCTTCATCCTCAAAGCTTTCTTTCTCCATCACATGGCACCAATGACAAGAAGAGTAGCCTATTGATAGAAAAACGGGTTTGTTTTCTTTGATGGCTTTCTCAAAAGCCTCTTCTGACCAAGGGTACCAGTCAACGGGATTGTAAGCGTGCATTTTAAGGTAAGGGCTTTTTTCGTTTATTAGTCTATTTGGCTGTTTCATCTAACAAAATATAAAAAGCCTATTTAATTTTAAAATGTTTGTAATCAGTTAATCAGGCTTTTAAAAAAAGTTTCTTTATCTATTATAGCCCCGGCTGCGTTGTCATGACCACCACCGCCTAAAGATTCTGCTATTGCTCTTGCAGAACCGTCTATGCTTCTAAAGGAAAGTTTGACAAAATCACCTGTTATATAAAACATGCAAGCTATGTTGTGCTCTTTGGCTATCAGACTTCCTATCTCACTTTGATATATAGGCGTGTTTATGGCTGGTATCTTTTTATCGTTTATGTTTATGTAAAGAGGTGAGTTTGACCAACTCTCTTTTAGCTTAGATACCATAAAATTTTTGTATTCTGATAGTATCTTGCTTTTAGCGGCTATTTCGCCAACATCTTTATGTAAAAATTCCCTCATTAAATCTGGTTTATCTGTGTACATGTATAAGAAATCGTTTATTTCATCGGTGTTTTGATACCTCCAAAGCCATAGATCTTTGTCTTTTACAATATCCACTATAGTTGGAAGTTCTTTATCTATTTGGTCGTGGTAGACTTGTTGGTCGTGGTAGACTTGTAGGGTTTTGTAAGTAAGGGAAGCACCACTTTCTGATGGGTCGTATATAAAAGTGATAAAATCGTACTCCAAAGTAATGGGTTTATCTTCTTCGATGGGCTTTCCTATAAATTTTGATATTGTATTGGCAGCGGTCTTATGGTGGTCTATTATGACTACTTCCGTGTATCCTTGTTTTTCTTGTCTTAGGCTTTGAAGGTATATGAGGTCATCCCATTTTGGGGCTATGTCCAAAAACCATATTTTTGAAATCTCTTTGGAATTCTGCCCTTCCGGTGGTAAGTGCTTGTTTATAGCTTCTTTCACACTGGTGCCGTGGTTTAATGGTATAAATATCATGTTGTCTTTATTTTTTATGTGTTCTTGCAATATAGCGGCAGACATAGTGCCGTCTATACAGCTTTTATGAAAAAAACAAACTTCCATCACTTTAACTTGTTCTTAAGTATATCACCAAGCTTGAAGCCAGACGAAGAGTCGTTTACTTTTATAAACTCTTTTTGTTCGCCTTGCTCTTTTTGCTGTTTTTTGGTTTCTTGTATCATACTAAAAGTAATCTTTTCCTCTTTTGGATTTACCTCTAAGACTTTCACTGTTATTTTTTGACCAGGCTCTAAATTTGTATTTTTAGGTATCTCAGATATCGGCAACAGGCCGTCTATGCCCTCTGGTAAACCTAAGAAGGTACCAAAAGGTCTCACTTCTTTTACCGTAAGCTCTACTTGTTGTCCTGGTTTGTACCTTTCTGGTATTACACTCCAAGGATTTTGAGTAAGCTGCTTTAAACCAAGCTTTACTTTTTTGCCGTCTAGGCCCAGTACCATAAACTCTTTTTCTTCGCCAGGGGTAAGTAGCTCCTCTGAACGTGCATTTTTAAGCCAAGACATATCTTGTTTTTTCACTATACCCTCTACGTTTGGCCCTAGTTCTATAAATGCGATGTTTGGGTGTACGGTCTTTACTTTTCCCTTTACTACCGTATTTGGTGGATTTGATTTTATGAAATCCGCTGCTGGGTTTTCTTCAGAAGGCACTATGTTTACATCTATTTGTTTTTTATCTTTGTCTATTCTTGTTACAACAAGTTTTAGTTTTGTGCCGCTCTTTAGAAGCTTGTTGCCAATGTTTTTCATGCTTTCTTCTGGTACTAACGCCGTAACGCCTTCTTGTAATTCTACGAAAAGCCCTTTTCCTTTTCTGTAGAAAGATACTTTGCCCTCTGTTTTGTCTCCCTCTTTTAACTCCAACGTTTCCCATATATTCTTCTTTGGTTTTTTGAGGCTTAATATAAGGAAATCACCTTTTTTGGCTTTTTTAATAACTCTAACCTCTATGGTATCGTTTTCTTTTACATTTGTACCTTTTGGTATTTCGTAGTGTGGCACGAAGCCTCTGACTCCCTCTTTTAAAAGCACTGTGATACCCTTTTCAGGGTCTACTTTTATTACTTTTCCTTCTATTGTAGAACCTACTTCTAAAGAGTTTATAAATTCAAGCTGTTTTTGATGTCTTTCGATGTTTTCATACTCTTTGTATGATACGTTTACCATGGGTTTTCCGTTTTCATAGGTGGCTTTTGTTACCAGTACTTTTATTTTATCTCCTATATTTACATGCCTTGGAGCTTCACCAAAGGGCATCAAAGCCTTAATATCTTCAAGCTGCACAAAAAAGCCCGGTCTTCCTTTTGATTCTACTGTCACCTCTATAGGTGTTTTTTCTTCTAACGCCTTTTTGGCTATAGAAAATCCTTTTGAAGATTTTAAGGGTTTTGTGGAAAGTATTGGATTTTCAAGCCCTCTTAACTTTACAATAACTGCCTCTATCTCTTGGCCTATCTCAACATCACCTACTTCGTACCGTCTTATGACGCCTTCTATTTTATAGCCTATATCCACATACACGTTTGAATCTGTAATCTTTACCACAGAGCCCTTTACTACGCTCCCTGCGGAAAGCTGCTCCTCTTGAGCTTTTAACAACTCTTCAAACTCTGTTACCATGCCAAATCTGCCTCCAGTTGAAATATTTTATCATAAAAGCGTAAAAACTATTCATAATCAAACTTTTTTGCTTCCTTCCAATAAGTATCCATTTCTTCTAAGGAAGCATCTTTCAAAGATTTTCCTTCGTTTTTTAGGCTTTTCTCAACAAAATTAAACCTTTTTACCATCCTATCGTTTGCTTTTTGTAGCGCTTTTTCGGCGTTTATACCTAAAAATCTTCCGTATTCTACTATAGCTATAAGTATATCACCAAACTCGTGTTCTATATCTTGGAAATTACCATTTTCTAAAGCTTCCTCTAGTTCCTCAAACTCCTCTTTTAGCTTTTCTTTCACTTGATTTACATTTTCAAAATCAAAACCCACCTTTGCCATACGATCTTGGATTTTTTGGCACCTCATAAGAGCGCACATCGATTTTGGTATGCCGTCTAAAAAGTATTCTCTTTTTTCCGCTTTTTTATGCTCCCAATTTTCTAAAACAGCTTTCGGGTCTTCGTTTCCGAAGACGTGTGGATGCCTTTCTACAAGTTTTTTTATTAAAAGCTCAAAAACATCGTTTATATCAAATTCATTATTTTCTTTTGCTATTTGTGCGTGAAATACTACTTGAAGAAGCAAATCTGCCAGCTCTTCTTTTATAGCGTCTTTATCTTTGGAATCTATGGCATCTACTAACTCGTAAGCTTCTTCTAAGACGTATTTTGTAAGGCTTTCATGGGTTTGTTTCTTATCCCACGGACAATTTTGTCTTACTTTTTCAAAGGTTTTGATAAGTTCTTCCAATATACAGCTCATGTTAAAAAACTTATTTTAAGGCTTTACACCTTAAAAATCAATGTTTATTTTCTATGCTTTTACAAATACTTAGGCGATTTTTATAAAATGGTAATATATATCATACAAATTTACCTATATTTTAATAAGTTATAATAAATTCAATAAAGAGGGGGCGAACGGTTTCGACGTTGGAGCGCCGGGTAGATGATAGCAGGCCAGGTGGCAACTGTGATAGCCAAAACAAACAGCTCCCGAAGCTGAACTCGCTCTCGCTGCTTAATTAACAAG
>NZ_JBMFST010000014.1:0-27824 GCF_049967395.1 Hydrogenobaculum sp.
ATGGCTAAATTGCCTCCAAAAGATAAAAAAGAGCTAAGAGAAAGCGAAATGGCCTGGATTAACTATAAGAAACATTTTTTAAATGTTGACTCTGATACGTGTTCTATAGGTGGAGGAGGAAATATATGTTTTGATGGAGTGAATGGAGATGATCTGGACATTACTAAAAGACAAGCAAAACTTCTCGAGGGATTATTAGATAATCTTAAGGGATATTAAATCATCTCGAGGGAAATCCTTAAAAAATAAATTAAAAGCGTATTGAATATTTTGCATAAAAGAGGTCTTGGAATAAAACCGATTTCCAAGGCCGCCTGTCTTGTATACAAACACTTACAATTATTGCAATTATAAAATAAGCTTTGAGAGTGGTTTTTGGTAAAATAATAGTTTATGAAGGATTATATACCGAAAGAGATTGAACAAGAAGTTTTGGAAAACTGGATTAAATCAAATATATATACCGTTAAAAGCCCGAAAAAGGCTTTTAGCATGGTGATACCACCACCAAATGTGACTGGTTCCCTTCACATAGGACATGCTTTAAACATCACCATTCAAGACATAGTGGCAAGGTTTAAAAGAATGCAAGGTTTTGATGTGGTATGGGTGCCCGGTTTTGACCACGCTGGTATTGCTACTCAATTTGTGGTAGAAAGAGAGCTTTCAAAAGAAAATAAATCAAGACTTGAAATAGGAAGAGAAGAATTTTTAAAAAGGGTGTGGCAATGGGTATATAGGTCAAGAGACAACATTAAAAATCAGGTAAAAAGACTTGGGGCCTCTGTAGATTGGTCAAGAGAACGCTTTACGATGGACGAGGGCTTCTCAAGGGCTGTAAGGCACGCTTTTAAAAGGCTTTACGACGAAGGGCTTATAAAAAAAGACACATACATTGTAAACTGGTGTCCAAAGGATTTGACGGCTTTATCAGACTTAGAGGTAGAGCACGAGGAAGAAAAAGGAAGGCTTTATTATATAAAGTATCCTGTTTTAAATAGCGATGAATACATAGTAGTAGCCACCACAAGACCAGAAACAATGCTTGGGGATGTGGCAGTAGCTGTAAATCCAAACGATGAAAGGTACAAACACCTTATAGGCAAAAAGTTAAAGCTTCCTTTGGTGGATTGGATAAGGTATGATATAACAGGCAAAGAGATAAGCCCTGAAATACCTGTAATAGCTGATGAGTTTGTAGATATGGAGTTTGGCACAGGGGCTGTAAAGATCACACCGGCCCACGACCCAAACGACTACGAAGCAGGTCTAAGACAAAACCTTCCAATAGTAAAGATAATGGATGAAAAGGCAAAACTTACAAAAAACGCCGGTAGGTTTGAAGGCTTAGATAGATACGAAGCAAGGGAAAAGGTAGTACAAGAGCTTAAAAGTTTGGGGCTTTTAGAAAAAGAAGAAGAACACACTCATGCTGTTGGAAAATGCTACAGATGTAAAACCACTATAGAACCCATGGTATCCACTCAGTGGTTTTTAAAAGTATCTACCAAAAAAGAGGAGTTTTTAGATATAGTAAAAGCCAAAAAAACAAGGTTTATACCGCAAAACTGGGAGAAAAACTATACAGATTGGATAGAAAATATAAAAGATTGGTGCATATCCCGTCAAATATGGTGGGGGCACAGAATACCAGTATGGGAGTGCGAGGATTGCAAAAAAGAATCTATTTATACCGATGAAGATTTTAGCTATGTCCAAGACAAACTTATCTTTAACCTTTTAGCAGATGGTAAGATTAAAAAAATTTTCACACCAAAGGAAATAGACGAGATATTAAACGGCAGGAATTTCGTGCATCCTGAAATGAGTACCCTTGATTTTTACAAACATTTTGCCTACAAAAAATATTACGCCACTGGTATAAACGAATTTTCCATATGGCAATATATGGCAAGTAGAAGAGATTTGTACAAGTATCACAAAGATGTTAAAGGTTTTGAGCTTTTACTAAAGTGTAAACACTGTGGTTCTAACAATATAAAACAAGTGGAAGATGTCCTTGATACGTGGTTTTCATCGGCTTTGTGGCCTTTTGGAGTCTTTTCTTGGCCAGAACCAAACCAAGAGTTAGATGCTTGCTATCCCAACAGTCTTTTGGTAACAGCCTTTGACATACTCTTTTTCTGGGTAGCTAGGATGATCATGATGAGCAAAATGCTAAACGACAAAGAACCCTTTAAAGATGTATATATCCACGCTCTTATAAGGGATGAAAAAGGACAAAAGATGTCAAAGACCAAAGGAAACGTCATAGACCCAATAGACGTTATAGAAAAATACGGAGCCGACAGCTTGAGGTTTACGCTGGCTTCCCTTAGCTCAGCTTTAAGGGATATAAAGCTTTCAGAACAAAAGTTTGAAGCAAGCAAGTTTTTTGCCAACAAGATATGGAACGCAGCAAAATTTGTCATATCAAACACGCCGGAAAACTTTCTACAAGACATCATATACGGGGATATGTATGAGAAAGAAGACTATTGGATTACAACAGCTCTAAATCTCACCATAGGGCAAGTAACAGAATATCTTGAAAATTATCAGTTTAGCCATGCCGCTCAAAGTATCTACAACTTTTTCTGGAATGAATTTTGCGATTGGTATATAGAGTTTTCAAAGCTCCGTATCTATGAAAAGCCCATAGAAATAAAAGAAGATATGCCTGATGAAGAAAAAGCCAAAATAGAAGAAATAAACCAAAAAATCCAAAAAAGAAAACTAACGGCCGTAGGCGTTTTAAACACCGTCTTATCAAAAGCCTTGAGACTTTTACATCCATTCATGCCCTTTATTACAAGCTACATACATGCCAAGACCATATTTGGCGACAGTGACATCTCTTTAAAAGAGTTTCCAGTTTTTGAAAAAGAAGCTGTTGATATTAAAAGCTATGAAACTATAGAACGCTTAAAAAGAGTTATTTCTTTTATAAGAAAGATTAAATCGGATTTTAAAATAGAATCAAAGATAACGATATTTTTCCAAACAAACACCTCAAAAGAGTTTTTGGAAGAGTTTTCTCCTCACATAGTAAATCTCTGTAAATTAAGTGCGTTAGAAGAACTAAAAGATCCTGCCAACATGCTTTCTATACCCTTTGAAGATATCACATTTTATATACCAGAAAAGGATTTTGACAGAACATCTCTTTTAAAAGACTATGAGAAAACACTAAAAGATGTAGAAAAACAGCTATCTATCTACACATCAAAACTTCAAAACAAAAACTTTGTAGAAAAAGCCCCGCCAGAAGAAGTTGAAAAAGCAAAAGCCACCCAAGAAAAACTTCAGCAAGAAAAAGAAAACGTAGAAAGACTCATAAATATACTAAAATCTGATAAAATATGAGTATGGTAAAAAGGCTTTTATTGGTTTTTAGCTTAGGGCTTTTAATAACATCCTGTGCCCAAGTAGAGGTAAAAAGCACCGGCCCCAACAGACTTGCTGAACTTACCAAGCCCATTCAAAACATAATCCCAAAGAAAAAACCCCAAAAACCACCAAAACCAAAAGTAGAGTCTATTTACCCAGTAAATGCAAAGCCTGTATATGTCGGCAACAAAGTTTATTTTTATACAGATTGCGGTGCGATGGTCCAAGCGGTAGAACCAGGTCAAGTGATATACTCCGGTAGGACCCTAAAAGCTTACAACTATATAGTCCTCATAAAAACCCCTCAAAACCTAGTGGATGTTTACACTTACCTAGGAAAAGTCTTCGTTGCAAAAGGAGACTACGTCAAAAAAGGCGCCATCATAGGAGAAGTGGGCGTAGACCCCATCGACAACGTCTGTAAACTCCTATACGAAACCAGAAACACCAACGGCGATATTGTAAATCCAGTGTTTTAGAACATCTTGGAAATCTTGACTGGTGCGCTCTATATTTTGGTTTAGAAGAGATTTAAGGTTAGAAGACAACAAAGCACTCTTTGAAGCTTTTAAAAATTCTGATGAAGTAATACCTATTTTTATATTTAATAAAAGCCTTATAAAAGAATTAAACACCCTTAACAAAAAACTTGGTCTTATAGTGGATGCTTTAAAACACATCTCAAAAGAAATGCCTATTTACACCTTTTACGAAGAGGATGAAGATGTTTTTGAGCTTTTAATAGAAAAGTTTAAACCAGACGCCGTTTATACAACAAAAGCCTTTAGTTGGCAAGGGGAGAAAAGAGATAAAAGAATAAAAGATTTGCTTGAGAGAAAAAGCATAAAATTTGTAGAGGTGTTTGACAATTACTTGGTGGACTTTAGAGATATCCCATATACAAAAGTGTTTACACCTTTTTACAAAAAATGGAGGTCTTTAATAAAAGAAGAAAAAGTTGACTTAGATGAAGACACTATAAGAGGGAAAGTACTTAAATTAGACCTTGATAACATAGAAAAGCTTATCTTTAAATACAAAGAGCTTGATTTAAAACATCCTCATTGGAGCTATGAAGATTGCGTCAAGAGGCTAAACAGCTTTAAATTTGAGGAATATGAAGAAAAAAGAAACTATCCATTTTTGGATGGAAGTTCAAAGCTATCTCCTTGCATTAGATTTGGTATTTTGTCTATAAGGGATATCTATCAAAAAGCCAAAAACAAAAGCGAAACGTTTGTAAGCGAATTGTCGTGGCGAGAGTTTTGGTATCACATAAAACATTATTTTCATGATTTTAAAAGCTTAGAATTTCAGGAAAAAAGAAGAGGTATAGCTTGGGAAAACGACGATAAGAAGATAGAAAAGTTTATGAAAGGAGAGACTGGCTATCCTATAATAGATGCAGGCATTATGCAGCTAAAAGAAGAAAACTGGGTACACAACAGAGTTAGAATGATTTTAGCAAGCTTTTTGGTAAAAGATCTTATGGTAGACTGGCGCATAGGTGAAAGTTTTTTCAAAGAGTATCTCATAGATTACGATGAGGTTGTAAACGTTGGCAATTGGCAGTGGTCTTCATCGGTGGGTCCCGATCCAAAACCTCTTAGAATATTTAATCCGATATTACAATCTCAAAAATTTGACAAAGACTGTATTTATATAAAAAAGTATTTAAAAGAATTAAAAGATGAGGATTGTGAAAAACTTCACGACCCTATCAGCTACAAGTTAAATTATCACAACCCAGTAGTCAATCACTATGAAGCATCTAAAAAAGCAAAAGAACTTTTCTCAAAGAAATATTAAAAGCCCCAAAATAGGGGCTAAAATACCTTGTTAGTTTCTTCTATTACCAGAAAACTCCAAGAATAAAAATAGTATGTTTACAAACAAGTTTAGGATATCTAGATATAGCGCCAATGCCAAAGCTACCGCTGGGGCGTCTGGGTCCATGCTTAAGATACGTGCCGTATCGTAGCTTACATACAAGCTAAAAAGCACGGTAGCTACTATGGATATTACCAAAGCGGCAACACCAGAGTGGAAAAATAGATTTAGCAAGCTAGCTACCACTATGGCTATTAGACCCGCAAACAAAAATCCGCCCATTCCAAGGACGTTAACCCTAAATACTATAGGAACTAAGCTCATGCCCACAAAAGTAGCGGCAGTAGTCACAAGAGCGTAAATTATAGCAGCAGGGTTTACCGCCAAAGCAAAAGAAAGTATGGGAGCCAAAGTAAAACCTGTTATGAAGGTAAATACGTTTAGAAGTATAAAGCCTGGTAAGGCCATTTCTTTGTTTTGACCCACTATTGATGTGGCAAAGACTAATACAAACTCAAGTATTGCAAATAACCAAAAGTGGGTTGCCACCATTACTACATGAGAAAGCCCTACCACACTTCCCACTACGGCCGAGGCTATAGAAAAAGCCAACAGCCCATATACTTTACTAAGTAATCCGTAATCCCTCGTTGTAACACTATTAAACCTTTCCATATCTATAAATATAAAAAAAGTTAGCAGATATTATATGATATATGTTGGGTATTATAAAAACATTAAAGGCTTATTTTTGCTTATAATTGTAGTATGCTTTTAAAAGAAGGGGCTGTAGAGTTTTTTATACCAGAACTACCAGATTTAATATCAAAAGATATGGAAGTCTTCTACAACCCTTTTATGGCTATAAACAGAGATTTCACAGTGCTTATTTTAAAAGCTTACTCTAAACTAAAAGCCAAAAAACTTTTTGTAGCAGACCCAATGAGCGCTTCTGGAGTTAGGGTTTTAAGGCTTTTAAAAGAAACAAACGCAGTAGAAAAAGCTTTTCTAAACGATATAAAAAAAGAAGCTATAGAGCTAGCTCAAAAAAATCTTGAAGGACATCAAAATGTAGAATATTTTAACAAGGATGCAAACGTATTTTTGCTTGAAAACAAAGGTTTTGATTACATAGATATAGACCCCTACGGAAGTCCTGTTCCATTTTTAGAAAGCGCTATAAAATCTTTAAAAACCGGTGGTCTTATTGGAATCACCGCTACAGATACAGCGTCGCTTTCTGGTTCTTATCCGTTTAAAGCTTTTAGAAGGTATGGTTCTAAACCACTTGATAGCGAATTTTACCATGAAAGCGCACTTAGAATACTTATAAAATCTGTGATAGAAGCTTCTTTTAGACTTGACAGCGTTTTAAAACCGGTGTTTGGTTTTAGCTACAGGCATTTTTTAAGGGCATTTTTTGTAAAATTAAAAGGTGTATCAAAGGCTGTTGATATATCTACCAAAATAGGTTATATAGGGTATTGCCATAGTTGTAAGTTTAGAGAAAGCTATACTTGTATACTTGATTTACCAAAGTTTTGTCCGTTGTGCGGTGACTTTTTTGATTACGGAGGGCCTTTATATATAGGGTCTATTTACGATAACGAACTTTTAAACATCATGAAAGATGAGGATTTTGTACATTTTCACAAAGATACTGTCAAAGTTTTTACCAACATACTAAAAGAGTCCAGTATAAAATCTCCTTGGTTTTACAAAGCAAACATCTTTGGAAAGGGCATCATGCCAAAGCTAAAACAAATATTAAAAGACTTAAACGCAAAACCCACACACTTTAGCCCTGAAGGCTTTAAAACAGATTTAGATTTTAAATATGTAAAGGAGTATTTTGAAAAATGGGCGTAGTGGTGTTTTGCTATCACAAGATATTTCCTAAAAAGTCTTACGATGTAAACTTATCTTTGTTTCAAAAGCATATAAAAATTTTGGACAGTTTTTATGAGGTCCTTGGATTAGAAGAGTTAAAAGCTTACTTAGAGGGGCTTTACAAACCCAAAAAACCAGGTGTTGTTATAACCTTTGACGATGGTTATGCTGATAATTTTATATACGCTTATCCTATACTAAAAAAGTACAAAAAGAAAGCTATTATATTCCCCATATACTCTAGGCTTTTAAAAGAAGATATAAAAAGACCAACGTTGTTTGATTACTGGGAAGGGAAAGTTTCTTTTAAAGACCTTTATAAGCCCCTTGGCGCTGGAGAAGCCAACAGGGAGTTTTTTGAAAAAGGAGTATCTTACGATTTTTTGAGCTTTGAAGAGCTAAGGTCTATGCTTGATGTGTTTGATGTGGGCTCTCACGGGCTTACCCATTCAAAAACCTTCATCCCTTCAAAGCCTATAGATGTATATAGCGGCAAAAACTATCACTACTCTTTGTCTTCTATTTACAATCCTCTAAAAGAAGGGCTTCCCATTTATCCGTCCAAAAGCGATTTGTCCCATCCAAAAGCTTTTATAACTGATGAAGTTTATGAGCTTTTAGAAAAAAACAAAGATAAAAATCTAATTGATGTCTATACTAAAAGCCTAAAACTTGATTTTGAAACAGAAAACCAGTATAGAGAAAGGGTAAGATATGAGCTTAAAGCATCAAAAGAAGGCTTGGAAAAAGCCCTTGGTATAAATATTATATCTTTTGCTTATCCTTTTGGTGATATGTCAGATGTTTTAAAAGAAGAGGTCTCAAATATTTTTTATATGGCATTTAGTACCAAGAAAAAACCAGTTTATCCACATCAAGATAGATACGACATAGGGCGTGTTATAGCTGTAAAAGACATATTTACATTTATAAAAAATATAATATATTATCCTACAAACTTGTACAAATATTTTAACAAATAAAATACGTTGCTTGGTCTCACAAAATCATTGACAAGCTTTTATGATATACTATATTTATGGCATATGATTTTATTTGGAGGTATATATGAGTTATAATACAGCATTAGACGAAGTAATAAAGAAAGACGGCAAGGTTTGTCAATCTTATACTTATAAACTAGACAGCGTAGTGTATCCTGAGATTTTAAACCTTTATACAAAAGCCAAAAACAACTACTGGATACCAGAAGAATATGACCTTGCAAACGATAAGCACGAATTTTACGAAAAACTAAACGATATAGAGCGTCATTACATGCTATACACGGTTGGATTCTTCTCTTCGGCTGAAGGTTGGGTTGGACAAAACATACTAGAGATTTCAAAACGAATAAGAAACACAGAAACAAGGATGTTTTTAGGATATCAACTCATGGAAGAGATGAAACATATAGATACGTTTAGATACATAATGGATGGCCTTGATCTAAAACCTCACGAAGTATACGCGATGCATGAAAACGTCAAAGAAATAAAAAGAAAGGCTGATTTTGAAGTTAAACGTGCCATGACGCTTTGCGAAGAACCTACAGAGGAAAACCTTATTGAAGATATCTTTGTATATTATGCAATTTTAGAAGGGTTGTTTTTCTTTAGCGGTTTTGTTACACCTTTGGCTTTTGGAAGAAGAGGCGTGCTTAAAAACGTGGCGGCGTTGGTAAGATGGATATTAAAAGATGAGACAAGACATTTGGCTTTTGGTATGTATCTTCTCAACGAGCTTTTAAAAGATAAAAATAGAAACGATTACAAAGATAAGTTTAGAGCTCTCATGGAAGAGGCCGTAGACATAGAAACCGAGTATGCAAGGGTAGCAATGCCCGAAAAAATAATAGGGCTTTCTTTTGAAACCTACACATCCTATGTAAAATATTTGGCAGATAGAAGGATGCGCTCCCTTGGTTTTGATGCTATATACGGTCAGAAGAACCCAATGAAATGGCTCACCACCCAAACAGACTTACCAGACCTTACAAACTTCTTTGAAGCAAAGGTGGATTACTAATAGATGATAAGAAACCTCCTTACAAACATATATGTAACCTCTAGATTGCTTGTAAGTTTAGGTGCTGTAGCAGCGGCGTTTTTTATACCTTCTTTTCACGTAAGGGCAATCATCATAACGCTTACGTTTTTATACTTTAGTTTAGCCATACTATCTTACTATAAACTAAAGTTAGGACACTACATAAACAAATACCTTGACGTTTTATACTTTGCAGGGTTTTTTACATTCTCCAGCATATACACATATCCTCTTTCCCTTATAAGCATAGGTCTTTTCTCTCCAAGACAGTCTAAAGTTTCCTTTTTGATAACCGCCGAGTCTTTGGCTTTTGACATATATAAAGCCCATCAAAACATACCCTATATGCTATTCCTTGCCAGTTTACAGCTTGGCATATTGGTAGCTTCAATGTGTCCCGATATAATATCAGCTCTCAAAAAAGAGCATCATAAGATATCAAACCTTAGGATAGCTTACAAAGATATGCTAAAACACCTTGACGTTTGGGAAAAAGACCAACTAAGACATCAAGAATCTAAGTTTATATTAGAAAAAGCCATAGAATCAAAAAATATAGACGAATTTATGGAGGCTTTGAAAAACCGGTTTGATTTGGTAGATATAAGCATTAGAAGAATTGAAAGCGTATTACCTTACGAAACAAAGAAAGATTATAAAAACGGTGTCTTGCAAGTAAGTTTGCCAAAAGATGGTTATAGCATAATCCTTAATGCTGAGTTTGCAAACCCTATAGACCTCTACAACGAAAACCTGATGTTAACCCTTGAATATGCCGCTGGAATATGTAGCTTATCTTATATGGAAAGAGTTTCTCGTGAGACTTTGATATGGGCAAATCACGAAGTAGCTTAGAAAAATTTTATGATAAAAAGACGTAAAACTAGAGAAATTACACTAGGTAATCTAAAAATAGGGGGGAATAACCCTATAGTAGTCCAATCCATGACATCTACAAAAACTCACGACATTGAATCTACCATCTCTCAAATAGATAGGCTTATAAAGGCAGGGTGTGAAGCCATAAGGGTAGCGGTACCGGCTAAAGAAGATGCCGAGGCCCTAAAAGAGATAGTAAAATACTCTGAAGTACCTATTATAGCAGATATTCATTTTGTGCCTTACATGGCGTTTTTATCTATGGAAGCCGGGGCTCACGGTATCAGAATAAACCCGGGCAATATAAACAAAAAAGAAATAGTAAGAGATATAGTCTTAGAGGCAAAAAGAAGAAATATTTGCGTCAGGCTTGGCGTTAACTCTGGTTCTTTAGAAAAACACCTTTTGGAGAAATATGGATATCCTAGCGCCGAAGCTCTTGCAGAAAGCGCTCTTAACTGGTCAGAATTTTTTGAGTCTTTAGGTTTTTACAACTTCAAAGTGTCTATAAAGGGTTCCGATGTAGTTCAAAACGCTGTTGCCAACGAAATATTTGCAGAAAAAACCGATATACCTCTACATATAGGCATAACAGAAGCGGGAATGGGCACCCAAGGCATGGTAAAATCTTCTGTAGGGCTTGGTATTTTGCTTTACAAAGGTATAGGAGATACCATAAGAGTATCGCTAACAGATGAACCAGAAAAAGAGGTAGAAGTAGCCTACGAAATTTTAAAAAGCTTAGGGTTAAAGAAAAAAGGCATAGACATAGTCTCTTGTCCTACGTGTGGTAGAATAGAAGTAAACTTGCCAAAGGTGGTAAAACAAGTCCAAGAAGCTTTAAAAGACAAAGATTTATCTATAAAGGTTGCGATAATGGGTTGCGCGGTAAACGCCATAGGTGAGGCTTCCCACGCAGATGTGGGTTTAGCTTGCATGAAAGGAGGAGCTTTGCTGTTTAAAGATGGTAAAATCTTAAAAAAAGTTACCGAAGAGAATATGGTATCTGAGCTTTTGGAAACAATAGAAAAATACTATCAGGAGGTATAAACATGACAGAAAATCTACAGGATAAAATCTTGGAGGATGCCAAAGAAAAGGGCATCGAGGTAGTAATATACCTAACAAGGGGGAACAGGATGGTAGGCAAAGTCCTTGACCAAGACAAATACACCGTGCTTTTAAAATCCGATAGCGGCACAAACTTGATTTACAAGCATGCAATAAGCACGGTAGTCATAGAAGAGGCATCAGAAAGTTGATAAAGGCCATATCTGTAGCTCTACAGTTAAGGCATCAGACAAGAAATCAGGTCTTAGAATCCTTAGAAGAGTTAGAGGGCTTAGTAGAGGCCATAGGCGGTAAAAGCGTTGGCTATCTTGTAAAGAAAAGAGATTTTCCAGATGCTTCAACGCTTGTAGGAAGCTCGTATCTTAACCTCATAAAAGAGCTTGTGGAAGGCACCGGGTCAAATGCAGTGGTTTTTGATGAGTTTTTAACCCCCTCTCAGGTTAGGAACATAGAGGCTGTTTTAGGGGTGGATGTCCTTGATAGAGCAAACGTAGTTTTTGAGATTTTCATGGCAAGAGCCAAAACCCAACAGGCAAAACTCCAAATAGAACTAGCCAAACTCACTTACGAACTGCCCAGACTCTACGGAGTTGGTGCAAAGCTATCAAGACAAAGCGGTAAGATGGGTACCAGAGGACCAGGTGAGCAGCTCATAGAGATAAAAAGAAGAGCTATACAAAAGCGAATACACAAAATAAAAGAAGAAATAGAGCAAATAAAAAAACATCATAAAGAGCAAAGGAAAAACAGACTTAAAACAAACTACTTAAAAGTGGCTTTGGTAGGCTACACAAACGCGGGTAAATCATCTTTGATGAAAGCCCTTACCAAGAAAAATGTCTTTATAAGCGATATGCTTTTTGCCACCCTTGATACAAAAGTAGGAACAAGCTTTGTAGATGGAGAAAAAATATTTATAACAGATACCGTAGGTTTCATAGATAGATTGCCACCAGAGTTGGTAGAATCTTTCAAAACCACCTTAGAAGAGGTAACTCTTGCAGATTTGCTTGTTTTCGTAGTGGATATATCAGACGATAGATGGTTAAAGAAAATAGATGTAGTAAATAAAATTTTGGAAGATATAGGCGTTAAAGATAAACCTATCTTGTATGTGTTCAATAAAATAGATAGACTGGTAAGCACGAAAGAAGATATTGCTGATTTTGAAAAAGGATTTTTCTTTGAAAAACCTTACGTGTTGGTATCCAGCGAGAAAGATTGGAACATAGACATTCTGTTAGAGCGCATAAAATCATACTCTAAAGCCCAATTTGACTTAGGTTATATATATGCATAACTTAGAGTTTCAGCAGCGTTCTGTAGATAGCATATTCTTAGAGGTGCTTGATGATTTATCGAAGAAAGAAGTGCTTCTTATGGTGCTTTGCTATATCCAGCTTGTAAGAAGAGAAAACAGCTTTGAAGTCCCGCTTTCAGACCTCATAAGATGCTCGGAAAAACCCCATAAACATATAAAAGGTGATTGGCGCGACATAATGATGGAGCTTGACATTTTTTACGTCAATGAAGACGATAAAATTTACGAAGGAAAAGATATATTTAAAGTCCAAGATACAGGGCAAGCACAAGTTAGCATAGCAAATATCTACAAGCCAGATTTTAACAACATCTCAAACCTCGTAGCAAAATATTGGAACATAGTAAGCAAGCTATCCTCTTTTGGTGATGGGTCTTCATCTGAAAAGAAAGTATCCACCGTTGTGCTTCTTTACAACGAACAGCTTTTTAAAGAATGCATACTCTATGCAAACATGTTAAAAGAAAGGAGCTTTTCCACCGCTGAGAAAATATTTTTTGATGCTGTAATAGATGCTTGTTTTGCAATGGAATTTTATCAAAAAGACATTTTAAATAGAGCAAAAGAGTACGCCAAAAGCGCTTCTGATAAACTGTCCAGCGTAGAGAATTTTTACAATCTAAATTTAAAAGACTTTACAAAACAGCTTGATTTATTCTTTAAAAAGCCGCAAAAGCAGAAATTAAAAGAGTTTCCAAAGATACACACAAACAGATATAAAAAGAAAGACGGTGTGTTTTCAAGGCTTTTAAACAAAATAAAAGGGTTTTTCAATAAAATGGTATAATAACCAAATGGTATACAAAGAATTTTTAGAGTTTAAATTATCAGAGATAGGCATAGGCACTTATTTGGGAGAACTTGACCAAGAAACCGACAAGGCTTACGAAGAAACCATCAAATACGGCTATGAGTTAGGCGTAAACGTGGTAGATAGCGCTATAAACTACAGGTATATGAAGAGCGAGAGAGTTATAGGAAAAGTGTTGAAAGATATAAAAAGAGAAAACCTCATAATATCTACAAAAGGAGGATATGTACCTTACGATATAGAAAGCGGTATAGACCCAAAGGACTACTTTTACGATATCTTTGTTTATCCCGGCATCATAGACGAAAGAAAGTTAACTCAAAGCTGGCACTATCTTGATAAAAAATTTATAGATTGGTGTTTTAACAAAAGCCTACAAAACTTAAATACGCATTACATAGACGTATATTTCTTGCACAACGTAGAAGAGCAACTTCTTTACAAAAACAAAGAAGAGTTTTACAATACGTTACGCTCTTGTTTCGAGCTTTTAGAAGAAAAAGTATCTCAAAAACAGCTAAAGTATTACGGAGTAGCTACTTGGAGTGGTTTCAGAATATCAAGAGCCTCTAAACAACACCTTGATTTGAAAGAAATCTTAGATGTGGCTTCTTCTGTTTCAAAAGACCATCATTTTAGATTTATACAGCTTCCTTACAACATAGGTATGTCCGAAGCTTTTACCGTCAAAAATCAAATAGTAAACAACGAATACAAAACCATATTAGAAGCTGCAAAAGAGCTTGGAGTTTACGTATACACAAGCGCTTCTATCTATCAAGGGCAAGTTATAGGAAGAATACCCAAAGAGCTTAAAGATTATTTTGGCTTGGAAAAAGATATCCACGTAGCCTTACAGTTTGTAAGAAGTGCCCCGGGGGTAGGCACAATGCTTGTGGGCACTAAAAACAAAGAACACCTTAAGGAAAATTTAGAGATAGAAAACGTAGCGCCTATGGAATTTGAAAAGTATATAAACTTGTTTAGTATGTATAAAAAGAATGCCTGAGGCAAGCTTAAATCTAAAACTTGATATTGAGGCTTTTAAGAAGAATGTACAAACAAAGCTTGTATCAAAAAAAGATATAGCCTTTTCTCTCAAACAACTATACGAGCTTATAAGCTCTGGGACAAACCTATACACAGCCCTTGACATAGCTATAGACCTTCAAGACAAGCCTATTCTAAAAGAGCTTTACCAACAGATAAAAAAAGATATAGAGATGGGCAAACCTCTTCATGTGGCTTTTGCAAAAAAACCACTGCCAGCCATATTATCAAACATGCTGTACGCTGCGGAAACTTCCGAAAACTTAGAAAACGTGTTTAAAACCGTTGGAGATTTTTTAGAAAACATGGACAACTACAAAACAAAAGTTGTATCAAAAGCCGTATACCCAAGCATAGTGACTCTCTTCAGTATATTGGCGGTGTTTATATCGGTTAACTACGTCATTCCGCGAATAGAAGACGTACTAAAGAGTTTCAACGCCAAACTACCATTTATTACCATATTTCTTATGTATTTTGCAAAGGCGGTGGTATTTTTGATTTACGCTAGTCCCATTTTGTTTTTGGTTTTTATTTTTAAAGAAAAGATTTTTTCCAAAGAAAAGATTGATAGTTTTTATCTTAAAATCCCAATACTTGGAAACCTTACAACATACCTTGAGCTTTCAAAATTTTTATACGCTATGAGTCTTATGCTTGGCTCCAACTCTTCAATAGGTATTTCTATAAGAGTCTCAATTCAAACCGTAGAAAACACCTTTATAAAACAAAAGCTTTCTCTAATAGAACAAGACATAGAAAAAGGTTTAAGCTTTCATCAAGCGCTTTTAAAAACCGGCTTATTCAAAAGAAGCGTGTTATCTGTTGTAAAAAATGGTGAATATACAGGAGATTTAAAACAAGCTCTAAAGACCTCTTACAAAATATACGAACAGCTCTTAGACAAAACGATAAACCTTTTCGTATCAAGCTTAGAGCCAATGGCAACTTTGATAGTAGGGGCGTTGGTTAGCCTTGTAGTGCTTTCTATTATGCTCCCTATAGTAGATATAGCCTCTTCTGTACATTAAAAGCTAACAAACCCTCTAAACATTTCACGCCAAAATCATTTATTAGGGTTATAATAGTTGTATGCACCCTATACTGTTTGATTTGTTTGGATTGAAAGTTTATACATACGGTGTCATGGCGTCTTTAGCCATGATAGTTGGATACCTTTTAGCAATATTTTTTGCAAAAAAAGAAGGTATAGAGTCTCATAAAATAGAAAATATATTCTTGTTTGGGATAATAGGAGCTATACTTGGTGCAAGGCTTGCCTATGTGATAGAGCACCACAACGAAATGACAAGTTTCTTTAGCCCTTTCGAAATATGGCAAGGGGGCCTTGATTGGTTTGGTGGGCTTATAGGTGGGCTCATAACGATACTTGCCCTAATAAAATACTACAATCTAGAACCCTTCAAGGTAGCCGATATAGCCGCCATAGCTCTTCCAATAGGTCAAGCGATAGGAAGAATAGGTTGTACATCGGCAGGCTGTTGCTATGGCAAAGAAGTATCAGGAGTTAGTGATTTAAGCGTAGGTGTCCATCTTATGTCAAAGTTTCCCTATTTTTATATGGTGTTCCCAGAAGGCGCCATAGCACCTCCTCATGTGCCCCTTTATCCTACTGAGCTTATGGACCTTGTTTTCAATCTTTTTATATTTTTAGGTGCTATAATGATTTTCTATAAGAAAAGGTTTGATGGTGAGGTGTTTGTATTTTATCTTTTCTTTGCTGGACTTTTCAGATTTATAGAAGAGTTTTATAGAGGAGTAACACCGCCTATACCGGGTATCGGGCTTACGTGGAATCAGATTGTCTGTATAGGTATGATGATTGGTTCTATTGTCCTTTGGTTTATACTACACAAAAAGCCTCAAGAAAAACATGCTTAAAATAAAAAAAGAGCTTTTAGAAAAAATAAAATCTCAGGCTGAAAGAGATTATCCTTACGAAACTTGCGGTATTATGATAGGGAAAGAAGAAGATGGTATAAGGGTGGTTTATGAGCTTTTAGAAGTAGAAAATGCAAACAAAGATAGGAAAAACGACAGATACGAAATAAACCCAAAAGATTATATGAAAGCCGAACGCTATGCCGACGAAAAAGGATTACAGATAGTTGGTATATACCACTCTCACCCAGACCACCCAGATATGGCCTCAAAGACCGATGAAGAAAGGGCTTTCGAATACTTATCTTATATAATAGTATCTGTGCAAAAAGGAAAGGCAGTTTCTTTTAGAAGTTTTGAGCTTTTAAACCAAAAAATGGTGGAGGAAAATATAATCGTTGAAGCTTAGGCTAGGCACAAGAAAAAGCAAACTGGCCCTTTGGCAAGCTGAGTTTGTGAAATCAAAACTAGAAAGTCTTGGTTTAGAGATAGAGCTTGTCCTTATCACCACCACCGGGGATAAAATATTAGACACGCCTTTGGCAAAAATAGGTGGTAAAGGGCTTTTTGTAAAAGAAATAGAAAACGCTCTTTTAGAAGGAGAGATAGATTTTGCCGTTCATTCTCTAAAAGATGTACCCGCCGTTATACCAGAAAACCTTGTAGTAGATGTGTTTTTAGAAAGAGAAGACCCAAAAGATGCTTTTGTTAGCAAAAGCTACAAAACTTTAAAAGACCTTCCACCAAACGCAAAAATAGGCACGTCTTCCATAAGAAGGAAAGTTCAACTTTTGCAAAGAAGACAAGATTTAACTATAGAAGATTTGAGAGGAAACGTAGACACTAGATTAAAAAAGTTAGAAGATGGCTTATACGATGCTATTATCTTAGCAAGCGCTGGTCTTAAAAGGCTTGGACTTCAAGATGTTATAAGTTCATACCTTGATTTTATACCAGCCGTAGGACAAGGGATAGTGGCTATAGAGTATAAGGCTTCAAACAAAGATCTATCAAACATACTAAAACAAATAAACCATGAGCCTACATACATATGCGCCTTAGCGGAGCGCTCTTTTTTAGAGACGGTGGAAGGAAGCTGTCAAATTCCAATGGGAGCGCATGCAACCCTTATGGAAAACCATATAAAAATAAGAGGCTTTATAGCAGAAGAAGACGGCACAAACTACAGAGAGCTAACACTAGAAGGCAAAGACCCAATAGCCTTAGGAAAAGACTTAGCAAAAAGTCTTTTGTAGTGTATAATTTTATAAGTGTGGATTCTCTTTGTAATAATAGGTATATACGCTTTTATAATAGCCTTTGGTATATTGGAACTTCTATTTTTTATACTTCCTGTTAAAATCCTAAAACATGCTTACAAATCAGAACCCATAGACCCACCGGAGTTTTACGTAAAATCCTTTGTATTTCACATACATACAGAGTTTTCTTACGATTCTTTGGGAAAACCAGAAGACGTAGAAACCGCGAGGAAAGAAGAGGCCATAGATTACGTAATCATAACAGACCACGAAAACCTTCATTACAAATGTTTTGAAAACGACCACACCATAGTAGGCAAAGAAGAAAAGATTACCACTGAAAAAGGTATAGTGGGAAGCCTCATAACGGTAGAAGACTTAAAAGTGGTGGCCCATCCTTTTAAGAAAAAGTATATATGGCGCTTAGAGAAAACAAAAGATTTGGTGGTGGAAATAATAGATTTAAGAGATGCCGTCATAATTTCAAAATTTACGATGTTTTGGCGGTATATAGGTTCTATAATACCAAAGATTTTTCTTAAAAAAAGAATATACAGATTTTTTGCACCAGCTTTGACACCAGAGGTTTATATAAAAAAATACTTTGAGCAAGGTTGGAGAAATCCTGTAATAGGTGGGCTTGACCACCATGTAAAAATATATGTAAGAGAAGTGGGTATTAGGCTTTTAATACCATCTTACAAATGGTCTTTTGGGATGTTGAGAAACTTTGTTTTTTCTAAAAGCAAGTTAGAAACGAAAAAAGATATAATAGAAAACATCAAAAAAGGAAATACAGTTATATCCTTTGTAGATAGACCTTCTTTTTTCTTTGAGAAAGAAAACCGCGTACTGGCTTATCTTCCTTACGAAAACAGCTTCTGTATACTGTACGAAGAGGGAATACCAAAAAGCACGTTCGTAGGAAGCTACGCTTCTTTTGAAAAGCCTAAAAAACCTTCTTTTGTGATAGCTTACTCTTACATGTTTAATATCAAAAATATATACTTTGGCGTAAAACCTATAGCGCTCTCAAACATAATCTTACCCTAAGACTTCCCATTCTCTTTTTCTAAACTTAGTACCAAGTTCCTTTGCCAATTTTTCAGTAGCATCTATATCAACACCCGGGTATGTAACGGCGGTGGTTATCACTTCAAAACCAAGCTCTTTAACGGTTTTTATAAATTCTATAAGCAAAGAAAATGCGTTTGGGTAAGGTGGTCTACAGACTTCGTTATAGGTGTTTTCATCGGGGGCGTTTAGGCTTATAGAAAAGGTATCTACCAAGCCTCTTAAGTTTTCTAAATCTTCTTTCTTACCAAAAGCCAAATACAAACCGTTTGTATCTATTCTAACCTTTGTTTTAGGTGATTTAGATTTTATATATGAAGATACTTTTTTAACAACATCCATCCTAAGAGTAGGTTCTCCGTATCCGCAAAATACAATCTCGTCGTACATTTCAGGGTTTTTTATATTGTTTATTATATCTTCTGCGGAAGGGTCTCTTTTTACCCATACCCAATATCCTTTTACCATAAAGTTTCTATCTCTTTCCCTTTCACAAAATCTACAGTGAAGGTTGCACTTGTTTGTAGGGTTTATGTAAAGCTTGTTGTTTATAACGTATGTAATGGTATCTTTGTTTGTATCAAAACCCAAGTTAAAGCAAAGCTTGGCGTTGGCAGTGGTGGTCCTATCTATATCTTCAAGACTTGAATTTGGTATAAGCTCACTCATGACTTTGGCAGTATGCCATATAAAAGAAGGTTTATTTTTCTCGCCTCTATGGGGCACAGGGGCTAACCACGGGCTGTCTGTTTCTATCAAAAGCCTATAAGTGGGGGTTTTAGACACCACTTCTCTTAAAGCCTGAGCATTTTTAAAAGTTATATTACCAGAGTAAGATATATAAAACCCAAGCTCTACACCTTTTCTCATAAACTCCAAAGAACCGCTAAAACAATGAAGCACACCACCCACATTTTTGTGGTTTTCAAGCACTTTTACAGTATCTTCTTCGGCATCCCTTGAATGAATCACCACTGGAAGACCAAGTTTTTTAGCGAGCTCAAGCTGTATGTTGAAATACTCTATTTGCTTATCTTTTAAATCTTTTGACCTGTAGTAATCTAAACCTATCTCCCCTATAGCTTTTACTTTCTTATTGGATTTGGCAAGCTCTTCTAACCACAGTATATCTTTTTCTGTTAAATCTGCAACATCGTTTGGGTGAAAACCCACAGCACAATAAACCTTATCGTATTTTGAAGCTATCTCTACAGCGTTTTCACAGGTTTTTCTATCAAAACCTATCGTTATAAGATACTCCAAAGACTCATCGTTTATAGCCTCTTCAAAATGCTCTTTCTCCAACAAATCCAAATGGCAATGCGTATCTATCATATCTTAAAAGCTATATACAATTTAAAAATACGCTATGAAATAAGACATTTCAAAATAGTTTTCTAGCAGCCTTTGATATGCACTCTTGAGTCATGGGATGCTGATCTTGATATTCTGCCAAATCTCTAGCGGTGGCACCAAGCTTTATAGCAAGTCCAAGATGGGATACCAATTGCTCTGCATCTGTGCCAACTATGTATGCACCTACAAGCTTTAAGCTTTTGGCATCAAAAAATAGCCTTAACTCACCCTCTTCACCGTATATTTCAGCCCTTGAGTCCTCTTTCAAATCAAAAGATGTCTCTACTATGTCCATATTTAGATTTTCAGCTTTTTCTTTGGTAATACCCACAAAAGCCATAGCAGGTATGGTAAAAACGGTAAAGGGTACATTTTCAAAATCAGCGTAATCAACAGGTGTATTGTTTGCCATAATGTTGTGAGCACAAACAAGAGATTGCCTTATGGCTGTATGAAAAAGAGGAATTTTGCCGTTCACATCACCAGAAGCATATATATGAGGTATGTTTGTCTGGCAAGCGCTGTTTACATCTATAGCTTTACTAATTTTTAAAAAGTTTTGAGCACCTTCTGGTATAACTGGCTTTCTACCAACAGCCATAAGCACTTCATCCACCTCTACAGATTTTACAGCATCATCTTGTTTGTAATAAAGGACCTTTTTCTTATCTTTTAAAGCTATCTCTTGGACTTCCACCGATGTAAATATCTTGATATTTTTGGGAAGGTATTTTAAAAGCGTTTGAGTAGCGTACCTATCTATGCCAGCTAAAACCCTATCTAGCTTTTCAAATATATAAACGTTAGAGCCAAGGTTCGCAAAATAAAACGCCGTTTCTAAACCTATATATCCACCACCCACTATAGCAAATTCTTTAGGTACGTAAGTGAGGTTTGGATTTAACTTGTATATATCTGTACTAGTTATAGCATATTCTTTTCCTTTTATGGGCGGTACAAACACATCAGCCCCAGAGGCTATTATTATATATTTTGCTTTTACAACTTCTTCCCCCTTGTCGCTTTCTACAACAACTGTGTGTTCATCTTTAAAGCGAGCTACACCTTTTATAAGCTTTAAGTTTTTAAAAGCCTTTAACTCTTCTTCATGAAGTTTATATCTTATATTTTGAACCTCGTCCTTTTTGGATAGGATACGCTTATAATCCATTTCAACATCAACATTGTTAAAAACTTTAAACCTAAGATAAGTGTGAATTTGCTCTCTTATAGCTTTTGAAGGCACACACCCTTCAGCTAAACAATTGCCACTCATTACCCCCTTTTTATCCACCATCAAGACGCTAAATCCAGCCCTAGCGAGCCTAAAAGCCCCAGGATAAGCCCCGCCTCCAGCACCAATGGTAAGCACATCAACTTCTATCATAATATTATTATATGCTTAAAATATAAATTATTCGTTAATTTATTTGATCATCTTTGCTTTTGTTATCAAATTCCCCACCACTCCAAAAGTAGTGTATTCAAACTTCCCTTGCGGGCAATAGTATTCCCACTTTGCCATTCTAAGAGGTGCTCTAAAAAGAAGCTTCTTGGTACAACTATCAGCATTTTGAATAAAGTAAGAAGCTGGCGCAAGATTCCTTTGAGACCTAGCTATTACTTCAAAAACGTTGCCATTTGCGTCTGTCTTAACATAGTAAGTAAAAGTTTTACCTTGAATTTTCTGATAACCTAAATGAGGGGTATTTTGCAAAACAACAGCTTTTTCTTGAGCTATACTTGTTAAAGGCTGACCTAAAAATATATGCACATTACACCTCCTTTATATCATGGGTTTATGGATATACCCTGCACAAGCCCTTGATTGTTGAGAACCCATACAAACGTATGCCTTAACATCTCAGGTAGTCCAAAGTCTTCATAGCCAACGCTTGAATAAGAACCAGCATCCACTGTAGCACCTATCATCAAATCCCATTGAACACCGCTTGAACAAAAGTTAGCAGGAGGCTCTGTCGTAAAGCTAGTACTATAGTTTGTAATTTTATAAGCGATGGTAAAACCACCGTTTAGCAAACCATTACCAAGACAGTTATTTTCATCAGATGATGATGAAAAATTAGGTATTTCTGTTTGAAACACATCTGTGGTTAGAAAGTTAAGATTAGAACCTGTGTCAAAAAATGAATCACCAGCTGTAAAAGAAGGCTTTGACGAGGTATAAGAAGGAAATATAGCTGTAGTAGATGGGAAACCACCAGCATAAGACAAAAGGGTATTGCTATTACCAGCATAAATCCCAAAACTTATCTGACCTATTGGTGTAGTAGGAGAAACGTTTGCATAGAACGTGTTAGATAATGGATAAAATTCTATCGTATAAGAATTTACACCGTATTTTTGAGCAAGGTATGTAGGGTAAGAAAGACCAGCTAAATGAGAACCAGATGAGTTAATGCCAACATCCATTATGTTTAGCCCAGAATCTAAACCAAAATCTCCCTGGGCTTCAAAATAACTTGGAAATGCGTTGCCAGAGGTATTTACACCTATAGGCATCACCACACAAGTGTTAGTTATATTTGGATTTAGGCACACAGTTGCACTTGCCATTGTACCAGAAACAGTAGAACCATCTCCAAAAACACTGTAAAACATATAATCTGTATAATCAGAAGATGGAATGTTAACAGCCGATTGATTTACCACCAAACCAGATGCACCGGTATCAGCCAGCAATTGAACAGGTTGACCATCTATATAAACTGTAACAATTGGCTCGTTTTGATAATCAGTGCCTTGATAAAGGTATGTAGCAAAAGATGAACTAAGCTGTGGTGCATTAGAAGATGAATCACTTCCTCCACCACAAGAGGCTAAACCAATAGAAAGCGCTCCGATAAGCATGCCATTAAACAAAAGCTCTTTTGAAAGATTAAACTTTTTCATAATAATCGCTCCATTTTTTTAATATCTATATGCCAAAGCTTATAAAATCTACATACTCTTTAAGATAAGAAGATACGCTTGTTTTAGTTATAAGAGTGAGAATATTATTTTTATAATCTTGTATAAGTTTTAAAAGAGGTTTTTCGCCTAAAACAACGTAAGCACCGTCTTTATCTTTAAAATCGTCCACCAGTTGAAATAGTATACCTATGTTGTATCCGAGCTTTTCGTATAAAGAAAAATCTACACCTTTTAATATTGATGGTATAACCAAAGAGGTTTTTATAAGGGCGGCGGTTTTTAAAGAGGCCACTTTAAGAAAATCCTTTTCGCCTTTTATATCGTAAACTTGACCAGCTACCATACCCTCTATGCCTGCATTTTTAGAAACATAGTTTACCACTTTCGCAAGGTTTTTAGGGTTTTTATACAAAGATTCATCTGATAATATATCAAACGCAAGGCTAAGCAGTCCATCTCCCGCCAAAAGCGCAATATCTTGACCAAAGACTTTATGGCAGGTGGGCTTGCCTCTTCTTTCATTGTCGTTGTCTAACTCTGGCATATCATCGTGAATAAGGGAGTAGTTGTGAATAAACTCAACAGCACATCCAAGGGTTATAGCATCATCCTCATCCAAAGCGCAAGCATACCCACCTATTACAGATAAAACAGGTCTTATCCGTTTACCCTCTTGAAAAACATAATAGCTCATCGCCTCGTACAAGACTTTTGGCTCAAAAGGTGTTAAAAGCTCCCTCAGCCTTTTTTCTATCTTTGGTTTTAAATCATCAAAAATCATTTTATATCCAATCTATGGGCTCTTCCTATTAGTTCTTTGAAATGTTTTAGGTTTTTAGCATCTAAATGATTTTTTATACCTTCTATCACGTCTAAAGGGCTTAATGGTTTGTAAAAGTTTGCAGTGCCAACTTGCACAGCGCTAGCTCCTGCTAGTATATGCTCTAAGGCATCTATATGTGTGGTAATCCCACCAACGCCTATAATAGGTATTGCTTTGCCGTACTTTTCGTAGGTTTGCCATATCATCCTAACGGCTATTGGAAGTATAGCAGGGCCAGACAACCCACCCGTTTTTGTGGCAAGAAGTGGCCTTTCGTTGTATATATCTATTTTCATACCAATAAGGGTATTTATAAGGACTATGCCGTCAGCTTTTGCCTCTATGCATATCTTCGCAAATTCGGTTACATCGGTTACGTTTGGAGACAGCTTCACAAGAAGGGGTTTTTTTGCAAAAGCCTTTATCTTTTCTATCAAAGATCTAAGCACTACAGGGTCTTGGCCAAAAACCACACCGCCTTTTTTTACATTAGGGCAAGACACGTTTAACTCGTAAGCCACAATCTTTGGCACATCCTCTAAAATCCTTATTACCTCTACATACTCTTCTTCGGTTTCTCCAAAAACGTTTGCTATAAAATGTGTATCTATATCTTTTATAACCGGATATATTTTTTTAATAAAAGCCTCAACACCGGGATTTTGAAGCCCTATAGAATTTAGCATGCCACAAGGGGTTTCTGCAATCCTTGGCATGGGGTTTCCTTCTCTTGGTCTTAAAGAAAGTCCTTTTGTTACCACCGCTCCCAGCTTTGATATATCGTATATATTAGCCCCTTCAACGCCGTATCCAAAAGTCCCAGACGCTACCCATACAGGGTTTTTAAACTTTATACCAAAAAGCTCTATCTCCAACTTATCCATTCTTATTTATTTTAGCATAAATATTTACAAGCCCCTTGTGCAGTCTCATATATAAGGTCTTATTTTCTCTTTCATAAAATCGTAAATCTTAATTAGATTTTCTGCTGATTTTATGGACTCTTTTAGCTCTTCTATCAGTGTTTCTTTCTCCCATGGGTATGTGTGCATCAAGAGATTTCTTATCTTTCTTAACTCTTTCCATTGGTTTGAAGAAGGTAGAAACCCAATCTGCTCTAACCTATTTAATATATCTATAAAAGGCTTACTCCTTGCCTCTTCGCCAAGATATTCAAGAATCAGAGGAAATAGCTTATCTCCCATGGTATCTTGCATTTTTGAAAATCTAAATAAAAATGCATCTATTGTTTCAACCTTTTCTGGATCCTCTAATATGTCTAAATTAAGATTTCCAAACCCTTTTATCTTTTCCAAAACATATATAAGCCTTTCTTTATGCTTATCTATCTCTTCAAAAACTATGTTTATATCTTTCATAAAATCCTAATACCAGTGTTTTTAGCTTCTTGACAGTGTCTTTCTTGACATCCATAAGGACTCACTACAACATCTACTTTTTGCTCTCCAATCTTATTCTCTAATCTAACCAAAAATTCTATTTTCTTTTTAACAACCTTCTCAATATCAAAATCTTTTATCTCGATATAGATATCTATGTCCCCGCCTTTTTTGTTTAAATCAGTCCGACTACCAAATATCCAAGCCATTATATCACTTCCAAACACTTCCAAAGCTACTTCTTTTATAGCTTCTATTTCCTCTTTTTCTAACCTTATTTCATGAGTTTTCATTTTATATAGCCTTTATTTGCTGCATATTGTTTTAAATTATTGGAAATTTCTAAAAGAACGTACATTTGCTCTATGGCTTTTTTAAAAGTTTCTTTTAGCTCCAAATTTCTTTCCCATATGTATTCGTGGGCGATTTTGTTTCTTAGGTCTCTTAAATTGACTATTAATCTGTAATCTTCTACTATCCCTCTTTTTTCTGCTCCTATTATTATATCTAAAGTGGTTTTCATGTTTTTATCTTCAAGTTCTAACACATCTAAACTGCGCAAAACTCTATTTATAAACATATCAACGCTTCTAGAAAACCTAGCAAGGAAAAGATCTACCACCTCCAACTCTTTTTTTGTAAAGCTGGTTTTGTTTAAATTTATTTGTTTTGCTTTTTTAAAAGTGTCTTGGCACCACTCTATAGTTTTATCAAAAGCCTCTAACTCTCTTTTAAAGTTTTCAAGTTTCCTCATTTCTTTCATATTTCTACTGCTTCTTCATAAATCATACTAACAAAAGGTGAGCTTTCTGGATCTTTTGCTCTTACTATGTCTATTTTCCTATCACCTAGCTTTATTAAAAGCTCTGCTCTGATGCTTAACTCAGCATCAAGGTCTATTTTATCAGATAAAATAAGAATGTCTATATCCCCGCCTTTTTTAGAAAGGTCTGCTCTGCTTCCAAATATAAATATTTTTGCATCTTTGTCGTAAGCTTTTATACTCTCTTTTATAGCTTTTATCTCTTCATCGTCTAACCTTACTTTCTTCATAAGATTATTTTATATATCTCCAAGCATCTTTTTCACACTTTCTTTTATAGATTTTGATATGCCAAGTTTTTTAAGCTTTTCATCGTCAGATTTTATAAAATCATAAAGGCTGTCAAAATGTCTATATATGATTTCTCGTTTTATCTTACCAACGCCTTTTACCTTTGATAGCGTATCTTTTATAAACTCTTTTGAGCGTAGGTTTCTGTTGTAGGTTATGGCAAAACGGTGCGCTTCGTCCCTTAAAAGCCCAAAGACTCTATAAAGAGCTTGGTTGTTTTTTATGGGGATCTCAAGTCCATCTTCTGTGTAAATAATTTCTTCTTTCTTTGCCAAAGAGCAAATGTATATGTTTAATAAAAACTTTTCTTTTACCTCAATACCCATTGAAAGCTGACCCTTGCCGCCGTCTATAAGCCACATATCTGGAGCTTTGTCCTCTTTTGAGACTATCCTCTTTGCCCTTCTTGATAATACTTCTTTTAAAGAGGCAAAATCATCTATATAGTCTACGGTTTTTATCCTATACCTTCTATACTTTGATTTGTTTAAACTGCCATCTTCCCATACCACCATAGAACCTACAGTATATTGACCTTGAAAGTGGCTTATATCAAAGCATTCTATCAGTTTTGGGGCTTTTCTTCCAAAAAGCTTTAAAAATTCATTTTCAAACTCTGAGGTATCTGGTTTTAAAACTACATTCTTCTCTATTATCTTCAAAAGCGGCTTTGGAATGTTGTTTGAAAACGTTGCATCTTTTCGCTTTGATTTTATAAAAAGCTTAAAATGTTCTGTTAGTTCAAAATTTGCCACAATTTTTTTAGGTATTATATTTGACATATAATAAGTGCCAAGCATCTCTTCATAATTTATAATAAGTTCATTGTTTAAACGAAACTCCTTATGAGCTACCAAACGCTTGTTTCTTATTATAAAAAGCCACAAACTATAACCCTCCAAATAAAACACATCCGCCTCTTCTATATCGTATAAAAACACTCCTTGTCCATCCACTATATTTTGAAGCACAAGCACTTGGTCTCTTAGAAACGCAGCTTTTTCAAAAGCCAAACTTGAAGCGTATTGCTCTATCTTCTCATAAAGAGTGGGAAGCACATCTTTTACGTTGCCAGACAAAAAGGCTTTTGCAGATTTTACGCTTATGGCGTAGTCTTCTTTGGATATTAGGTTAGCACAAGGACCAGAGCAAAGCCCAAGGTGATAATCCATACAAGGGGTCGGTCTTTTTGGCATCTCCTCGCAAGTTCTAAGCCTAAAAGTAGCATGTATGAGCTTTTTAATCTTTAGGGCTTTGTTTATATTTAAAAACGGTCCAAAAGCTTCTCCTTTCTCAGAAGTGTCTCTGGTGATTTTAACAGTAGGATAGTCATCGTCTGTGACGAGTATAACAGGGTAGCCGCTACCGTGTTTTAAAAGCACGTTGTATTTTGGCTTATGAGTCCTTATCAAATCCATCTCCAACAAAAGAGCTTCGTATTCGTTGTTGGTTACTATCCATTCAAGATGAGTAGAATGTCTAAATATGTTATCTTCTTTTCTAGAGTTTTCTCTTTCCTTCAAATGCTGAAGCAACCTCTTCTTTATGTTTACAGCCTTGCCTATATAAACATGGTGCTTTTGATTTTTAAAGATGTAAACGCCCGGCTCTTCAGGAGCTTTTTCTATAAGTTCAGCGAATTCCATATCAGATTATATCAGTAAACAT